>JAFDZY010000208.1 GCA_018266685.1 Bacteroidota bacterium | reverse complement strand
TCAACACTCGAGTTTATTGTAATACGTTGTGAAAAAGTTTTGTTTGCGAATGCAAACAAAATTACAACTGTCAAAATGATGCTATGTCTATGTTGTGGTATCGTCATGAGGGTTGCTGCCAACGGACAAGTGTATTGGCCGCGCCTCGTGGCCTATACACGTAGTTGTACGCGGTCGTTTTAATCAGGCAACGATGGAAGGAGTGAACACAGCGAAGGACCGGTGGGAAACCCCGGATGAGGTATTTAGGCCATTGGCTCAGGAGTTCGGCTTCACACTGGACGCTTGCGCGGAGCACCATACGGCGAAGTGCCGGAGGTACTACACGGAGGCGGAGGATGGGCTGAACAGGCCATGGGCTGGAGAAGTCGTGTTTTGCAACCCGCCGTATAGCCATGGGAACATCGGCCGCTGGATGCAGAAGTGCGCGCAGGAAAGCGAGCGCGGCGTTACGGTCGTGGCGCTCATCCCAGCGGCCACAAGCTCCAGGTGGTTCCATGCGTGGGTGTATGGGAAGGCCGAACTCCGGTTCTTGTCCCGAAGGGTTCGGTTCGTGGGCGGCACCGGCCCCGCTCCATTTCACTCCATCGTTGCCGTATTCCGTGGGAAGGATGGAGCGTGAGCGCATTTCGATCGCGTACAACGGATGAGGCTTGCAGCAGTGCGCTCGTGCACTAGGTCTTTGGTGCGTTGGGGCGCATTGCTGCAAGCCGATGTTAGGTGCCGTCGCGTCTTCCGCATTCGTCCCGCCCATTGCTGCAAGGTAATGGCTTGCTGTCAGTGGACAAGCGGGACTCAGAACCCGGCCCGGCTGTTTGCATTGGGGCATTGAAGGTTAGGCGCAGTGGGCACCATTGCGCTGCATTTGTGTTTTCAGTAAGTAAGTAGAAGGCGGTCACTAACTACCTCAGCTTCCAGAGTGCTCCCTTCCATCTGGAACCGCTTCAGCATTGAGCGACCCCCGTCGATGTATAGCTCCCGCTCAAACAATTCATCAGGTGCGTCAATCGCACAATGAATATCACCTGACTTTTTTGTCCCGTCGATACTCAAGGCAACGCGCACACCCTTTGACTTGGCCTTGTCGATTGCCTCGAATAGCTCTTGCAGCTTGAAGGCTTGTGCGCCGTAGAGGATTGTTTGACTGTGGCTGTATGGTGGGTCGCAGTAAATGAAGTCACCGCGCCGAGCAAGATCAAATGCCTCCCGATAGTCCAAGTGCTCGAATGTGCTGTACTTCATTCGAGTAGCCCACTCGTGGGCGCGTTTGGCGAAAGATGTCGTAGGGATTGGTGTATGCGCTCCACAGGGTGTTGACATGAAACCGTCTGCCTTACGGAACCGAACAACTCCACCGTAACAGGTCCGTGTAAGGAACAGAAAGTCTGCACCGTTCGGTTTGGCGTTGTAGCTGGCCCTGACCTTCAGGTAGGCATCCTCTTTGGTCATTGAACTGAGCAACGCCCGGCGCTCCGCGTACCACTCAATGAGCCCTTCGGGATTGGACGAGAGCATTTGCCAGATTTCGACGAGCGGCTTGAACGTGTCTGAGCCCAAGCCAGATTGCGGGGCGACGGTGGCAAGCACTGCACCGCTCCCCAGAAACGGTTCAATATAGCGCCGGATATCCGACGGGAAGTAGCTCGTGATCTCACGGGCGAACTTTTGCTTGTTACCAATCCACTTCAACAACTGTCTGCTTGGCGGCGTGTACCGAGACAACCCGCTTGGGGCAACTTCGGGTTCGGTGAGGATGCTGGTCTGCATGGCAGCGTAAGTATAAGGCCGCTCAAAGATATTCCAAAATGGGTTAGACGTGCCGGGGGATACTTTCGGCTTGTGAACCAGCGGGAGTTGAAGGAAGCGAGGCGGCGGCTCTGTGCGGCACTTAGAGATGCGAGGGAGGCTGCTGGTCTTACGCAAACCGACTTGGCCAAGCGCTTGGGCGTAGGTCAGTCCTACGTCAGCAAAATCGAGAACGGCGATCGAAGAATTGAGGTAGCCGAACTGGTGCTTGTATGTCGTGCGCTGGACATCGATCCGGTGAAGTTCATCAAGTCAATTATTGCCGAAGAAAGATGAAGGGTGATCCACGATACTTGAATCTTGGGACTGAGTTTTGGACTGCTGTACGGATGATAAGTTCGCAGCAGGGTTATACAGTTCGACAGAGAAGCGGGGCAGGGCCAATTAAGGTGCATGACCGTGCCAGTTTGATCCGCTTCGTGAACGAGAGCCAAATTGATACAGCGGCTTTCATCAACAACGGGAAGCTATCCCCCCTTGGTGATTTGTTACTTGAGTACTTCGCCTACCGTGCTGATGTCCTGAACAATGTGGTTGCGGGCAACCTGATGAACTTGGAAAAAGCGCGTACTCTTTATGAAAAGCTCGTGCAGGAGTATAAGCCGCGTTGGCCGGTTGTAATGAACAAACAGAAAGGTGAGAAGAAGGGACCGGCCTACTTGACAGGCATTGTGAACATCTTGTTAGAGCATGAGCTTGGAAACGTGCCTTGTGACTTCAACCCTCAAACCCTGTCGTACTTCACTAGGCGAATGATTCTGTCTGGCATGTTGTCCCGCCGGGTGGATGGCGCTTTGCCAAGCACTGTGAACCCTATGGCCGTCTGGGAGATCAAGGAGTACTACCACACGAAGACGTTTGGCAGTCGTGTATCTGACGGAGTGTATGAGAGCTACCTTGACGGGTTGGAGCTGAGGGATATACGAGCAAGCCTTGGCATTCACGTTGACCATGTGCTTGTGCTGGACGACCATTTTACATGGTGGATTAAGGGGCGGTCGTACTTGTGCCGCATTGTGGACATGCTCCACATGGGCATCCTCACCGAGGCCATCTTTGGTGAAGAAGCACTAACGAGGGTGCCTGCATTGGCGCGAGAATGGAAGCATCGATACGAGCATGAGTATCAGGCTGACCGTCCGCCAACCGAGGCGTAAGCTCTATTATTAGTCAGTCCTTTCCGGCGGAGCCGGTTCTTTTTCTTCAGTCCACCGAAGTTCTCGGGCGGCATTGGCTGCCGCCCTTTTCTGGGTTCTCAGCCGGGCCGGGTTCTGTTGTATTTTCGTGCGTCGGCTTTAGGCGCGTTGGCGTATTCGCGATGGCACCTAACGGGCCTGCGCTTGCCGCAGGCCGCCTTTCGTGATCTTATTCCTGGACGAAGGTATCATCGCTTCAATGGGAGTTGTCACCAGGACGAGGACGGCTTGCGGCAAGAGCATGTTATGTGCAGTTCGCTATTGTATTTTAGTCCTTGTTGACAAGTCTAACTTACTGTAATCCGGAATTGTCTTGCCTTCATTATTCGCTTCTACGAACTCATCAATCCGATCTAGGTCTGTTTGGTACAGAGGGATATCGCAGTAATCAAATACCCCTATTGTCATGGCAGCTCCAATATGAGATGGACATGTATCAACGTAAAGTCCTGATACATCACGAATGATAAGTTCTATTGACTTAGGTATTGAAAAGTTTTGAACTAGTTCAGTTGCGGCAATGATTGCATTTCTCTTCCAAAGTTTAATAATTCCAAATTCGACAAAATTTGGGTATGCTTCCTTTAATGTTGCATATTCACATGCATCAGTTACAATGGGACCCTGCTCATTCTGTATTATTTCAATGGTGACAGTACCATAACGACCTCCGTTTCGTCGATATTTCCCGTACTTATATGTTACAGGACCCTGCTTCATCTTGATTGCACATAACGTTTCGGGTATTGCCGAAGGCGGGTATTTTTAGCACTAAAGTTCAATCGAAGAACGAATTTTGGCAATACCTTGTTAGCGGTTCGGGCTTTTGCTAGTATATAAATGGTATCAACATTTTTGTCTTGTTTGCATAATCATCATAACCTTTCCCGTATTTCTCTTTCAGATATTTGTCAAGTTTGGGTGCGTTGTAAAAAGCGAATAAACAAATAAGAAAAATCGGAATACTCACCGCATACCAATTTCGTGTAATAATCGCATATGCTGTTACCCAAAGCACATCGCCAAAGTAATTGATGTGTCTGGAATATTTGAAAAATCCTTCGGTGTAAATTTTCCCTTTGTTGTCAGGGTTCTTTTTCCATTGGTTACGCAAAATTTCTCCGCCTGTGTTCAATACACTTCCAACAACAAATAAGATTATCCCAAGGATGTCAATGAAGTCAATTGGTTTAGAAGTCGGCAAAGTAAATAAGGCAAACCCGACAAAATATAAGACAAACCCAAATGGAACACTAAAACTTTCTTCCCAAGGAATTGCTCTTTTCAGTAAAACCGTCATCATAAACGCAAACCGAAAAAATGTAATAACGCTAAACGTGAAAATGATTATTCGTCTGTCGGTAAATTCGGCTGAATTGTGAATATGCAAAGTGTTTCCAATCCAAGTTCCACCGTCTTGAAAAAGTATCCAAAACGACAACCATAGTGTTAGAATTTCTAAAACGTGAATAGTCACTTTTTGAGGTATGCTTTTGCTGTGTCGTCCGTATAATTCCATTGTCTATTTATATTTTGATGTGTCATTCACGCCTGACCGCTAACGTATCGCGGCTAAACGCCGGCAGGTTTTCCGGTACCAGTGTTCGATGCAGCGACCTTCAAGTTTAACGATTCCCATTCGATCGGAGCGCTGAGGGCCTGCTGGCGTTTAGGTGCTGTTAATGGCCGTTGTTCTATCCTTGTTCTATTGTTCTTCTACTCCATCTATGTTCTATTCGACGACTCGGTTCATGTATTCCTTTTGATTAAACCAAGCGATATTCGATATAGACTGAATCTGATGTAAGGTGTCATTCACCATCTTGATGGCAGCATTGTACGAGTTGCGCCGATTTCTTCCAAATAGCCACCAGACATCGACGGATACAATGATCAGCCAAGTATCTGGGCATTGTAGCAACACCGTTGATGAATGGTAGGCCACAGGCTTGAAAGTGAACTTCCACCCATAAAAGCTATGTTGGATCGGTTCGCTTGCTCCTTCGATCAGAGACGCAATACTCTGCAATATTCCTCGACCTGGAGGTTGTATTAGATCACCATGCTCACCTTCGACGGAATCGTCAATCACATTTGCCTCAAACGTGCAGAAATTCCTAATCGAGATCATCGGATGGGGAAGTTATACTGGTGTCCACTGACTGCTTGGTCTCTTCAATGGCCATTAACGTTTAGGCTACGCGCATCGCCCTTTGCGCATGGGCCTTCTTGAGTGGGCGGCGTTGTGTGTAGCCGTTGTTGTGCTTAGTTCCTTTTGTTTTCCATTTTATAGTCCATCTGAATCTCAGTTCCTCGGATACGCGAGTGAACTACATGGAAGTCGTCTCCAACTTGGATTATTTCACAGTCGATTGGTATGGCGGCAGTGGGGGATGGGGGTTTGTCACCAGATTCGTACTGAATGGTAAAAGTGCAGTCCCCAGTCCATTTGATGGAGTTTATCATCTTCTTCCCAAGTGCTGGGATTTCCTCAATGGACTGGGTTGCGGTCCGGGTGATAATAATTACTCCATTCGTCTTTGTCTGAGTGGTAAACGTTCCTGTCCGGAATGACCCACAGTCAATCTTCTGCGCACAGGAATTCAGGGCTACAGAAAGAAGGACAGTCACGATACTAAGTTTCATGGCTTTTGAATTAAGCACAACGGGCCTGCGCTTGCCGCAGGCCGCCTTTCGTGATTTTGTTCCTGGACTAGGTTATCATGCTTCAATGGAAGTTGGCACCTGGACGAGGCGGCTTGCGGCAAGCGCATGTTAGCCCCTGGCGC
>JAFDZY010000207.1 GCA_018266685.1 Bacteroidota bacterium | reverse complement strand
AGAGTTGGCGGTGAATCGCCTTCTCCTCGCGCTTGAGGAGGCCATGGAGGCCGCTGGGATTTCTCAAGCAGAAATTGCCCGAAAGACTGGGAAGAAGGCTCAGGCGATTTCCCGTGCCTTCAATGGCCAGCAGAACTTGACAATCGGGACGATCCTTGAAATCGCCGTGAGCCTTGGCAAAACGGTACGATTTCAGTTGAGCAACCTACCGATCCTCCGCACTGCAACCGAGCCCGTTTTGTTCACACAGGCACAGTCCGAGAGCACGGTTCAGTCCTACCCGTATCCTGCGGCTACCGTAAGAAATCAGGATGGAAGTTTTAAATACCTAAATAAAAATGAGCATTGGAAGGTCACTGAAAATCATCCTGCCTTTGTCAGTTCCTCTAGCCAACTTTGCCACTGAATAGGAACGGTACAACGATGGCAAAAAGAGAATCCTCAAAACACAAAGAAGACATAAAGAGCTTACTTTCCGGCCACCTTCACCTAGACGCTGTCGAATTTAAAAGTGGCACCTTTGAACGGTATGACCTATTGGATGAATATGAAAATGGAACTGATTTAATAACAAATGGTGATATTAAGTTCGAGGTAAAAACCTCGGTAGATGGGAATCTTTCGTTTGCGCTCTTCACCATCAGATCTTGGGGCACTCCTAAGGCTGAAGCTGACCCATCTCGTAATGCCTACATGATCACCGGCAATATTCGGACTAGATATTCACTTTCTGGTGATGCGGGATTAAGCCCTGAGAGACGGGTCGAATTGCTCCAAGACCTGATTCCCAAGATATGCCTCAACCATGCCTGGCCGTTTTGGCGGCAATTCGTATATGACTGTGGGCAGAAGATGGGGCTTCCCGCGATGATTGTCCCCTTGTTGGTGAATGCTCCGGTTCCCGTTCCGGCTACAGAAGCCGGTGAGGGCAAGACCTCGCCTCAGAAGGAGCGTCGGAGCGATCCGCACTCTACAGGTGGCCGTCGGAAACCGTTGGCGGAGAAGTAATTCCCATCCGGGTGCCTCGGTCCCTACTGCGCCACTACCACCCGAGAGCGCCCCGCCCCCAAGCTTTCGATCTGGATCCGCGCGGGGATCTTCTCCTTGAGGGCTTCCACATGGCTGATGATGCCAACTTGGGTTCCCTGGCTGGTGAGCGCCCCAAGAGTGCCCAGAACATCCGCCAGGGTGGCGGGATCCAGGGTGCCGAAGCCCTCATCTAAGAGCAAGGTCTCGATGGGCATGCGTACCGTGCGGTAGTCCGCCAGGGCAAGGGCTAGGCTGAGGCTCACCAAAAAGGTCTCGCCACCGCTGAGGGTGCTCACGGGACGGACCTCCCCAGCGTGGGCTGCGTCCACTACCGCGAAGGCCAGACGCTCCCCTTCACTGCCCATCGCAGGTACCAGCCGATAGCGGTCCCGTAGCCGTTGAAGGCGCGCGTTCGCCTTTGCCAGCAGGTCTCGTAGGTTGAGGACCTGGGCGAAGCGACGGAAGGCCTCGCCCTCATTAGTGCCGATGAGGCCCTTCATGCGAGTCCAGAGCGAAAGTGTGAGCTTGGCCTCTTCCAGCCGGGCCATGCCCACAGCCTGCCGTTCCCGGGCCTCCACTTGGGCACGGAGAGTCATGTCGGCTTTGGTCGCCGCCTCCTGGTGGACCTGAGCCTCCGCTTGAGCGCTTTCCCTGTTCGCCTGGAGCGTCTCGCGATCAGATTCCTGCATTGTTCCGGGCCGCTTGGCGGCATGGGCCTCGCACTGTCTTTCGTGGGCCAGCAGGGCCGAGGCCGCCTCCATCTGGTCGCGCTGACTCGCCTGACGCGTGACTTCCAGGCGACGGGCCTCCTCGGCCGACAGAGCGCGTGCCGCCAGATCCGCCTCGGTGCCGAAGGCAGGAAGTAGTGCCCCTAGGGCCGCTTCCGCCGCCGTCAGGGTCACTTGCGCCTCCGCGACCTGACGCCGGGTGGCCTCTAGCAAACCCTGGGCGCGATCAGCCTCCTCCTTAACCTTGGTATAGGCGTCTCGCATGAGGTTCACCTGGTCCTCTGCCGACTTCACTGCCCCTTGGAGGGCGGCTTCCAGGGGCTCGGGATCCGCCCCTCCCAGCACGGCCGCACAGCGTGCCTCAGCCGTCTGTAGCTGCTTCTGGCGGGCCTCGACGGCCTCGCGGGTCTGGGTCGCCTGCTGCTGCGCGGTCTCTAAGGCCTGAGCCTTAATGGCGGCTTCTCGGGTGGCGGATTCCTTCGCCCGTTCCGCCGTCTTCAGGGCCTCGCTGGCCGCCTGGTAGGTCTGCACCCTGCGCCGAGCCTCGGGCAGGAGATCCGTCGTAGGAAGTCCGTAGGTCTTGGCCTCGATGGCTGCCTCCAGGGCCAGAGCTTCCACCTGAGCCTGGGCCTGGGCTAGGCGCTGGTCCTCGTCTGTCAGACGCTGGGTTGTCCCTCGCTGCCGTTCCAGATCCGCAGCCACGCCACCCTCAGCCCTCTGGGTCGCCAGCCGGACTTCGTTCAGGGCAACCTGGGCGACCTGGTGGGCCGCTTCCGCGTCCTCCAGAGCCTCCTGTCGGCGCCCCTGCGCCCCTTCCTGGTTGGCCAGTTCGGTTAGGGCCGCCGAGAGTGTCTCGGAATCTGGCGTCAGCCCCAGGGCCTTCGCTGCATCCTCCAAGCGCTGGCGCGCATCCTGGTCCTCGGCGGTGGCGACTTCCAGGGCCCGCGCCGCGCCTTGCGTCTCCGTCTCCCGCCGCACGGTCTCCCCTTCGGCACGGCCGT
>JAFDZY010000206.1 GCA_018266685.1 Bacteroidota bacterium | reverse complement strand
TGATGGCGGTGATGAGGATGGGCGCCGCCGTGCTGTCCGCGGTGAGCTTGCGGGGATCGAAGTAGTTGAAGCCGTTGACGCCTCCGAAGAAGAGCGTGCCGTCGGGCCCTTTTGCGTAGGCATTGCGGTTGAACTCGTTGCTCTGCAGGCCATCGTTCACGGTGAAGGTCCGGAAGGTCTTGTGTTGCCGGCCGTAGCACGCGATGCCCTTGTTGGTGCTCATCCACAGGCGGCCGGCCCCATCGGCAAGCACGCCGTACACCACATCATTCGGCAGGCCATCGCGCGTGGTGATGCGCTCCACTTCGCCGGTGCGCACATCGAAGCGGTCGAGGCCACCGCCGTTGGTGCCGATCCACAGCACACCGGCGGGATCATCCGGATCGCCACAGATGGAGAAGATGATGTCGGCGGAAAGCGAGCGCGGATTCTTCGGGTCGTTCATGTAATGGCGCCAATCGCCCGTGGCAGGGTCCAGGCGCATCAGCCCCTTCACCGTGCCCGCCCATACAAGGCCATCAGGGCTTTCATGCAGTGCGACCGCGAAGTTGTATGGATCGTTCACCGTGGGCACGGGCCATGGGTAGGGCGTGAAGGCGTTGGTGCGGGTGTCGAAGCGCCACAAGGCGAGGTTGCCACCGGCCCACAGCATGTGGCCCGTGCCGAGCATCAAGGGGAACATCGGGCCGTCCTCCACCTTGCCCTCCACCTTGCCAGGCCGGAGAATGCGCGATGCTGCACCGGCCGCCGGATCGTACCGCAGCAGGTTTCCGTAGTTCAGGGACACCCAGAAGATCCCTTGTGCGTCCTGCACGGCCATGTCCCCGGGCTGATGTTGGGCCTGCTCCGCAGCGGGCATGGCCAGTTCCTTCGTGCTCTTGATCACCCGGGCGTACCTGCGCTTCACGGGGTCGAATTCCGCGAGCAGTTCCCACCAGCGGCCTACCAGCAATTTTCCGTCCGGCGTGGGCACCAGGGTACGGATGCTGGAGTCGTCCCATTTGTTGAAGCGCGCGGTGCGCGGGTCGTATTTCAGCAGGCCATGGCCCGAGCTGCCCAGCCACAAGGTGCCGCCATGGTCCATGAAGCAGCTCTTGAGCGAAGCCAGGACCTTGGCATGGGCGGGGTCCAAGGGCATCAACGGCAGGAGTTGTCCATCGGCGGGATCGTAGCGCTGCACGCCGCTGCTGCCTGCCATCCACAGCCTGCCCTCCGCATCGCACGCCACGCCGTTCTGGCTGATCGATCTCCCGACGCCGATCTCCAGTTCGGCCTGTCCGAAGCGCCCCGTTGCGCGATCGATGGTGACGATGAAGTCATGGCCCACACCGCGCAGGATGCCCCGGGCAGTATCCTCCACGAAGCGCATGCCAGCGGTTTCCAACGCACGGCCGCCAACCGAAGCCTGCAGCGTGTCCACCACATCCTGCCCGCCATGGACCGGCGTGATCCGCAGCACGTGCGCGGTGTCCGTTCCCCACAGCCGCCCGTCGCTGAGCAAGGTGAGCGACACATCCCCCGCGAACCATTTCAACGTGCAGGGCGGCAAGGGTTCCTCCGGCACCGGCGGCTTTGCGAAGGTGACCTTGACGACCAGGCCGTTGCCGCAGGCCCAGAGGTCCCCGTTCGCATCGGCAATGGCTTGGCGCACGGTGCGCAACGGGCCCTGCGGATGCATGAGCGGCACATGCCGGAAGCGCTCCGTGACGGGATCGAAGAGGTCCACGCCTCCGTCGGTGACCACCCACAACCGCTGCGCACCGTCCACCTGGAGCCAGTTCACCGTGTTGCCCGCGATGGTGGTGCTGTCTTCCGGATCATGGCGGAAGGTGGTGAAGCTGTACCCGTCATACCGGTCCAATCCATCCTTGGTGGCGAACCAGAGGAAGCCGTACTTGTCCTGCGCGATGGAGCTCACCATGCCCTGCGCCAGGCCATCATCGATGGTGAGCGCGGTGAAGGGCAGCTGGAGCGTGTCCACTTGTGCGCGTGCCGTGCCTGCGGCGAGCAGCAACAGGAGTGCGGGGATGCGCAAGAGTTGGAGCGTGCGAGGGTTGGAGGGTGTGAGGGTGCAAGGGTGCGAGGGTGCGGGGGTGCGGGAGTGCGCCGCTCCATCACGCTTGCACCCTTGCACCCTTGCACGCATTTCCGCACACATCGTTGCGCCGGTTCACATTCCTTCCGGCACGAAGATCCCCTTGCTCATGGCGTAGACCACCAGCCCCGCCGCATTGCGCGCACCGGTCTTCAGCAACAGGTTGTTGCGGTGGAAGTCTACGGTGCGCGGGCTGATGAAGAGCTGCATGCCGATCTCCGCCGTGGTCTGTTCCCGGCAGATGCCGCGCAGCACCTCGATCTCGCGTTCGCTCAGGGGGTCCACCGCGTTGAAGGCCGCGTGTACCTGCTTCTTCTTCACCAGGCCATGCAGCATCACACGGTCCACGGTGTCGTTGAGGTAGAAGCCGCTCTGCGCCACGGCGCGGATGGCCACATCGATCTCGTCCGGCTCGGCGCTCTTGAGCATGTATCCGTTGGCGCCCATGCCCATCAGCTCGGCGATCACGGCCTCCTCATCGTGCGTGCTCAGGATGATCGTCCTCACCAACGGGTGGTCCTTCTTGAGGTGGGCCAGCGTCTTGCGGCCGTCCAGCACGGGCATCTGCAGGTCCAGCAGCACGATGTCCACCGCTGTGTTCTTCAGCGCGTTGAGCAGCTCCGCGCCGTTGGCGCATTCCAGCACTACCTCGGCACCGGCCATGTCCTGCAGCAGCATGGCCATGCCCTTGCGGAAGAGGCGCTGGTCATCGGCGAGGGCGATGCGGATCATGAGTGAAAGTTCAGGGGGGTCATCGGGGCGGTAACCGGTATTTCCACCGGTTCATCCGGGGAAGAAGGCGCGTAGTTCATCCTGGATGCCGGCACATAAGGACCGCAATTCCGCCACCGCCTCCGCGCAGGAAGGCATCCCTTCGCACTGTGTGCGCCCGCCGATCTGCACAAGCACCTCGTGCATCCGCGCCGCGCCGAGGTAGTGCGCCTGCGGCTTCAGCACATGCGCCAACGCCGCCAAGCCCTGGGCATCGCCGCGTTGCACGCATTGCGCGATCTCCTCCAACCGGACGGGGATCTCCTCCAGGAAGATCTCCACCCAGGCAGCGATACGTGCGCGATCGCCCTTGTACAGGCGCTCGAGGTAGGCGAGGTCGATGCCGGGCATGGGCGGTGGGGCCAATGCGAAGATGCGCACGAATGCCTTCACAAGCGGGTTCGAGCCGCTTTACACCCCGAACTGCGTGAGGTGGTGGTCCAAATGCTTGTAGAAGGTGGTGTTCCACTCCTCCGCCGTCATCGGGCCAAAGGAGTGCGAATCCTTGCCTTCGAAGTGTGCCGCTCCCAGTGCCTGCACCTTGTTGATGTAGGCCACCAGTTTTTCGCGTTCGTGCTCGAAGTCCCGTTCATCCGCCACGACGAAGGAGGGAGCCGTTCGGCCATTTCGGGGATACGGCTTCGGTCCCGCCACGGTTGGCTTCACGAAGAGCGCCAGCAACGCCCGCTTGAAGCCGGTGGCCGGTGGGTACTGCCTGCGATGCGTCTCATCATAGAGGGCATCGTAAGCCCGACTGCAATGGGCCAGCATCTGAGCGGCATGCATTTTACCCCACTGCGGGCGCGTATCCGGAGTGATGCGCCCGATGCGCGCGATCAATGCATCGCACACGGGGCGGGTGAAGATGTCCGGGTGGTGCATGGGGCAAAGATCGTGACCAGACCCTTCGGCCGACTCCGTTACGGCTTCAATACTCGTCCGTGAAGCCGAACACGGGCTTGCGCTCCTGCCACTTGCCCGCCGTGAAGTCCGGGATGTCCTGCACCTGCCCGCCCTCGGCGATGCTCTTCTCGCTCAGCGGCGTGATGGCGTACCAGGTGGCCATGTCGTACACATCGAGCGGGAAGGGTTGGTCGCGCTTGATGCACTCGAAGAAGGCGTGGTCCACGAAGTAGTCCATGCCGCCGTGGCCCGCGCCCTCGGCCATGCTGCCGTAGCGCTTCCACAGTGGATGGTCGTGTTGTTCCATCCAGGGCTTGCTGTTGTCCCAACGGTCGCTGTGGGCCATCAGTTTTTCGAAGTACACCATGCCCTGGTCCAGGTCGCCCCAGCCGGTGTCCTGCCACAGGCCCTCGGTGCCCTGCACGCGGAAGCCCAGGTTGTACGGGCGTTGCAGCGTGGTGTCGTGCGTCAGCAGGATGGTCTGCCCATTGGCCGTTTGGATCTGCGTGTTCACAATGTCGCCGCACTTGAACACCACCTTGGCATTGGCGCAGTCCGGTCCGCCGGCGGGATTCTCCACGATGAACTTGTGCGCGCCGCGCGCATTGCTGGACACGGAGCTTAGTTTGGTAAGCCGGTTGCCGCGGTTGATGTCCATCATCACCGCCACGGGGCCCAGGCCGTGCGTGGGGTACAGTTCGCCATTGCGGTCCACGTAGTGCTGGGTGCGCCACTTGGCCTCGCTCCAGGCCTTCGGACCGAACTCCACACCGTCGCCGTAGCTGTTCTCCTTGCCGCTGTTGAAGAGCACTTTGCGCAAGTCGTGCTGGTAGCCACCCTGGCCATGCACCAGCTCGCCGAAGAGCCCTTGGCGCACCATGTGCAGCACGGCCAGCACGTCGCGGCGGTAGCACACATTCTCCAGCATCATCACGGGGATGCCGGTGCGCTCGCTGGCCTGCACAATGTCCCAGCACTCCTGCATGTTCATGCCGCCGCACACCTCCATGCCCACGATCTTGCCGGCCTCCAGCGCGGCAATCCCTTGCGGAATATGCCATTCCCACGGCGAGCAGATGAAGACCGCGTCGATGTCGTCGCGCTTCAGCAGGTTCAGGTAGTCTTCATTGCCATTGCCGTACACCACAGCAGGTTTGCGCCCGCCATTGGCCAGCGTCTTCTGCGAGCGCGCGATCATGGCCGCATCGGGATCGGCCAGCGCGATCACCTCCACATCGGACCTCAGCGTGCATTCGCGCAGGTGCTCCTGGGCGCGCAGCCCGCAGCCGATCACGCCCACGCGAATGCGCTCCCGTTTCACCGGTGCTGCTGCGCGCAGGTAGCTCGGCAGGAAAGTGAATCCGGCCGTGGCTAAGCCAACGGTCTGTAAAAAATGGCGGCGGGTGGTCATGGTGCTTGTGGATATGCGGTGAAATAAACCGCTGCGGTGCTATGGTGCAATGGGATTGCTTGCTGTCTTTGGAATGCTGTGCGTAGTTCGTGGGGCTTAGTTCGTAGGGCGTAGGGCATAGTTCGTAGGGCTGCCGCTTCCTCCTGCCCTACGATCTACGAACCGATCCCCGCTCAACCCTATCTTTCCAACCCATGCCCACGCTCCTGCTCCTCGCCGGCGGCAAAAGCACCCGCTTCGGGCGGCCCAAGCAATTGGAGCCGGTGGGCCCGAACGGCGAAGCTTTGTTGGACTTCACCCTGCGCGATGCCTTCCATGCCGGGTGCACCGGTGCGGTGATCGTGGTGCGGCCGGAGCATTTGCTGGTCTTTGCCGATCGTTTTGCAGCCCAGCCACAGGTGCGCATCGTGGTACAGGCGGAAGCGCTCGGCACGGCGCATGCGGTGATGCTGGCCCTGGCGGAAGTGCATGGAACCGTCATCATTGCCAACGGCGATGACCTTTACGGCACCGGCGCCATGGAACAGGCCGTCAGCCATGCGTTTCAAGGTAGTCCGGTGCAACATGCGCTTGTGGCGTTTGAACTGGCCAACACGCTTAGCCCCAGCGGTGGCGTGAATCGCGCCGTGTGCGCCACGGATGCGGATGGCTTGCTGCTTTCCACCCAAGAGGTCACGGGCCTGCAAGCCGACGCAAGCGGTAACATCACCAGTGCAGACGGCCGCACCTGGCCCGCCGCCACCTTGGTGAGCATGAACCTCTGGGTGCTTCGCCCCGCGCTGTTCCCACTGTTCCGTACGCTGTTCGCCACGCATACCGCTGCCAATGGCGAATTCGGATTGCCCATGGTAGTGTCCGCCGCCATCGCACAACACCACCACTTCGCCGTGCTGCGCACCACCGAAACTTGGTGCGGCCTTACCCACCCGGCCGATGCCGGACACGTACGCCAATTCCTGGCCAAGCACCGATGACCAACGAAGACAGCAACCTGGTGCGCATGCTCTGCGACGCCTTCGCCATCCAACCGGTGGAGCACTTGATCATTCCTTTTGGCAGCGGCCTCATCAACAAAACATTCCTGCTCAAGGACCAACGCGACGGCAATGACTGGCTGCTCCAACAGGTGAACACCGCCGTCTTCAAGCGGCCCGAACTGATCGCCTTCAACAACTACTTGGCCTCCGAACACTTGCGCTCGCACCATCCGGAATACCGCTTCATGCGCGGCAGGCGCACCGCCGACGGCAAGGAACTCTTCACCCATCCGGAGCTGGGCGTGTGGCGCGTGTTCCCCTTCTTCCAAAACACCGTCAGCTACGACCAGGCTGTCACCCCCGCGCAGGCCTTCGCCGCCGCCCAGCAGTTCGGCCGCCTCACCCGCAAGCTGGACGGCGTGTACGTCGGCGCCTTCCAGACCATCATCCCCGGCTTCCACGACACGGCCGCGCGCTTCGCAGTGTTCCAGCAAAGCATCGAAATCGCCACGCCCGAACGCCGCGAACAGGCCAAGGAAGTGATCGACTTCTTCCTGGTCCGGAAGCACATCGTGGATGAATTCAATGCCGTTATGGCCGACCCCGCCGTACACACGCGCATTACCCACAACGACACCAAGCTCAACAACGTGCTCTTCGACAAGGACAGTGGCGAGGCCGTGTGCGTGGTGGACCTCGATACGCTGATGCCCGGCAAGGCCATCTTCGACCTGGGCGACATGATCCGGACGTTCATCTCCTCCGCTGCGGAAGATGATCCCGATCCCGCGCACACGGACATCGATGCGGATGTGTTCGAGCAATTGGTGCGCGGCTGGACCAGCGAGATGGCACCGCTGCTTTCCGACAGCGAAAAGGCACTGCTTTACTGGAGCGGCCAGTTGTTGATGTTTGAACAAGGCATCCGCTTCCTCACCGATTTCCTGCAGAACGACGTGTACTATCGCACCAAGCATCCGCTGCACAATTTGCACCGGGCGATGAACCAGATGCACTTGCTGCGGGCGTACGAGGAGCGGAGGGGAGAGTTGACAAGGCGACTGGCTTAGGTGAGGCGCAGGGCGCAGTTCGTAGGGCGTAGTTCGTAGTGCACAGGCCCCTACGAACCACGCCCTGTTCCCTACCCTAGAACTCCGCATTCCCCGGCGTCCTCGGGAAGAGATCGGGGGTTGGTTAGTCGTTCGCAGGGCATAGTTCGTTGGGCGTAGTTTGCCCGATGCAGCCCCCCTTGAACTACATCCCTTCGCGCTCTTCGCGCCTTCGCGTGAGGTCCCCGAACCCCATGGCCGTGGGGAACCTGACCAAGAAGGGCCACACATGCCACTACACACACAAGCGTGGAAGTTCGCGTGAATTGTGGGAATGAAGGGGAAAAAAGCAAGGGGCTGTCCCTGGCATTGGGACAGCCCCTTCAGAGAGCTTCTCATCCTGGCCCAAGCGGCAGGCTCAGCGCATCACGGCAGCTTCTGGAAGATTCCAACGAACTGCCCTTCGGTGAGCGTCTTGGTGGAACTTCCGGTGGAAATCTTGCAGTTGAATGTGGCCCGCACTTTCATCTTGGCTATGCCCGAGCCGTCATTTACGGGCTGTACATCCGTTACCACAAACGTGCTGCCAGCTTGGGACGGGACAAAGCCACTATCGTACGGCAAGTTGTTATAGTACATGACGATACCCACGCCGTTGTAGCTCATGACGCCAGAGTAGGACTTGGAACCTGTCGTGAAGAAATTGGTAAAAGCCTGGTCGCTTGGAGGCGTGTTGCCATTGACCGTGAGGCCACCGATCGAAACAATTGCCTTCGTGTCGGATCCCATCTTGTAGTTGACTCCGAACAGTGCCACATTGTTTGCGTTGTATACATTGGTGGACGTAGTAACGCCGTCCGTGCCCTGCTTGAAAGTCACGGGGGTGCCGTCCACTTTTGCCGTGAACACCGGCACGCTTGAGATTGAGTAGACCGTTGCGGCCGGGGTGGGCGTTTCGGGTGTTGCTGCATCATCATCCTTTTTGCAGCCGGCCAAGGCCAAGGCGCTAATCGCCAGCCATAGACTGGTCTTCAATGCTGAATTCATTCAGTTTGGGGTTTTTATGTTAAACTTACGTGAGACGGGGTGCAATGTTATGAAATTTTAAGTTCACAGGAAGCGGGTAATCGCCATGGAGCCAGGCACAGACCGAAGCCCTCTGCATCGATTCACTTCGTACTGCGAACTCCCTACTATTGCCTTGTAGCTCACAGGACGTGGTTCGCAGGGCGTAGTTCGCAGGGCACAGTTCGTAGTTCGTAGGGCATAGTGCGTAGTCCCCCTACGAACCACAAACTACGTCCTATTCACCATCCCTTAAGACTTCGCGCCTTCGCGGCTTCGCGTGAGGCCCCCTCAAAACTCCGCATTCCCCGGCGTCCTCGGGAAGGGGATCACATCCCGGATATTCCCCATCCCCGTAACGAACAGCACGAAGCGCTCCAGGCCTAATCCGAAGCCCGCGTGGGGCACCGTGCCGAAGCGCCGCGTGTCCAAATACCACCAGAGTTCTTCCTTGGGCACACCCATCTCCTCCATGCGCGCCGTCAGCACATCCAAGCGTTCCTCGCGCTGGCTGCCACCGATGATCTCACCGATGCCGGGGAAGAGCACGTCCATGGCGGCCACGGTGGTGCCCTTGTCACTGTAGCCGAAATCGCCGGGCGCATTGGTGCGCATGTAGAAGGCCTTGATCTTGCCGGGATAGCCCGTGACGATCACCGGTTTTTTGAAGTGCTTCTCCACCAAGTAGCGCTCGTGTTCGCTCTGCAGGTCGATGCCCCATTCCACGGGGAACTGGAACTGTTTTTTCTGGTGCGGCTTGCTGCGCAGCAGGATCTCGATCGCATCGGTGTAGGTGATCCGCTCGAAGGGGTTTTCAAGGACGAACTTCAGGCGGTCGATCAAGCCCAGCTCGCTGCGTTGCTCTTTCGGCTTGGTGGCCTCCTCCTCTTTCAAGCGTGCATCTAAGAACTGCAGATCATCCATGCTGTTGCGCAGCACGCGGGCGATCAAATGCTTGCACAAACCCTCGGCCAGGTCCATGTCGCCGTGCAGGTCCATGAAGGCGGCCTCCGGCTCGATCATCCAGAACTCGGCTAAGTGGCGCGTGGTGTTGCTGTTCTCCGCGCGGAAGGTGGGCCCGAAGGTGTAGGCCTTGCCCAGCGCGGTGGCGGCGAGCTCGGACTGCAACTGGCCGCTTACGGTGAGGCGGCTTTCGGCCCCGAAGAAGTCCTCCTTCCAGTTCACCGAGCCATCGTCGTTCAGCGGCGGGTTCTTGGGGTCCAGGGTGCTCACGCGGAACATCTCGCCCGCCCCTTCTGCATCGCTGGCGGTGATGATGGGACTATGGAAGTAGTTGTAGCCGAGCGAATCGAAGTACTCGTGTATGCCGAAGCTCACCTGGTGGCGGATGCGGAAGATGGCGCTGTAGGTGTTGGTGCGGAAGCGCAGGTGGGCGTTTTCGCGCAGGAACTCCAGCGAGTGCTTCTTCGGCTGGATGGGATAGGCATTGGGGTCGCTGTCGCCCAGCACTTCCACTTCAGTGACTTGCATCTCCACGCGCTGGCCGCTGCCCTGGCTTTCCACAATGGTGCCGGTGCAGCGCACGCTGGCACTGGTGGTGAAGCGGGCGCGCGTGGCTTCATCCACCTGCTCCTGGTTGATCACGCATTGCAGGTTGCGGATGCTGCTGCCATCGTTGAGGGCGATGAAGCGGTCGTTGCGGAAGGTGCGCACCCAGCCGGCCACGGTTACGGTGGTGTGGGTGAGGGCGGTGTCGTCCAAGACTTGTTTGATGGGGTGCATGTGGGGAATGCGGTGCGAGGGTGATAGGGTGAGAGGGTGAGAGGGTTGTGGCTCTCGCACTCTTTCACTTTAGCACACTGCACTCTCAACGGCAAAGGAACGAACGCCCCGCCGATCCGCTATCATTGGCCTTGCCATGCCCCTCGCCTACACCGTGTACGTCATCGAGCTGAGCCGGAAGGTCTTCACGGAGCACCGCAAGTTCCGCGAGGCCAACCCGCAGTATAACGGCGTGCTGGAGTGCCTGTATGTGGGGCAGACGAGCAAGTCCCCGCAGGAGCGACTGGCCCAGCACAAGAGCGGTGCGCGCACGGCCAGCGGGCATAAGCTCAGCAGCGACATCGTGCGCAAATACGGGATGTACCTGCGCCCCAGCCTGTACCAGGACATCGGGCCGCTCAGCCGCGCGGAGGCGCTGGAAGTGGAGAAGGGCCTGGCGCTGGAGTTGCGCCGCAAGGGCTACGCGGTGTGGTGGGGTTAGGTCCCCCGGCCTCACCGGATGCTCTCCAGCTTGCGCTGAAGGGCATCCACCGTGCGCTGCACCTCGGCTTGGGCGGCGGCTTTCTGCTCCTTGGCCTTTTGGGCATCGGGCAGGCTGCTGCCGTACTTGGCAATGTCCGCCTGGGCCTTGGCCTCCGCCGTCATGGCCTTGGCCATCTGGCTTTCGATCTTGGTGATCTTGGCGCGGGCCTTGGTTAGCCGCTTCAGGTCCTTGGGGTCTTGGCTCAGGGTCCACTTTTGGTTCTCCAGGTCGATCTGTTTCTGCTGGATGGCCTGTTGGCTTTGCAACTTGCTCTTTTCCTTGGTGATCTTCTCCAACTGCGCCTGGGCCTTGTTCAGTTTCCCTTGCGTCTTGTCCTGGTCCTTGGTGGCACTTTCCGTCTTGCTGTCCGCCTTGCCCAGCTTCTTCTTCCACTCATCCACTTGCGCTTGCACCACGCTCTTGTTCAGGCCCACGCCCAGCTCACGCACGGCAGCTTGCAGTGCCGTGCTTTCCACCGGGTTGGAGGTGCCCGGTTGCAGAAACGCCAGGGAAAGGTTGCTCAACCCCGCTTTCTTGTCCTGCACCACTTTGGCCAGCACGTCCATGGGGCTTCCGGTGGAAGCAAAGCTGGTACCGGCCGCCTTCAGGAGATCGCCCTGCTTCTTGAACGCTGCCCCGGGGATGGCTTTCTTCAGCAGGTCCGCCACCTGGGAGGCCCCGGCCTCATACACCGGCACGCTGAACGCGGGCACGGTTACGCTGTCGTTCCGCAGGGAATCCGCAGCCACGTTGATCTGCTTGTCCCAAAGCAGCGAAGTGCCGTCCTTCAGGGCGTTCTGGGCTTGAAGGGTGGCGGAACTGGCCAGCAACAGGGCAAAGGCCGGGAGGGTGTGCAGGAATTTCATTGTAAAACAGGGGTGTGGGCGCAAAGATACCGGCAGCGGCCCACCGGTTCAGGAACAGCAATCCAAAAGCATGCCGAGTACACTGGAAACATTTTATTGTTAAAACGTTTCCAGTGTGTTTGCCGTTTCTATTTTTGCGCCCCGGAAATGGCAACGGAAAGTGAACTTCCCATGGACGAGCGGGGCGGGCGCCTGCTCGATGAGGCCGCCAAGGTCTTCTGGACCTACGGTATCAAGAGCGTCACCATGGACGACATGGCCGCGCGGCTCGGCATCAGCAAGAAAACCCTCTACCAGCACGTGAAGGACAAGAACGACCTGGTGGAGAAAGTGCTGCAGTGCATCACGGAACGCCAGCAATGCGCGATCGATGCCGTGTTGGGCAAGGGCCACAATGCCATTGACGAACTCTTCGACATCTCCGCACAGCTTGCCCTGCAGCTCAAGGGCATCCATCCCTCCATCCACTTCGACCTGGAGAAATACCACCCCGAAGCCTTCCGCAAATTGATGGACGGCAAGCGGGCGGAGATCTATTCCTGCCAAGTGGCCAACTTGGAGCGGGGCATCCGCGAAGGCGTTTACCGCGACAGCTTCAACATCGCGATGATCGCCACCATTTACATCGCCCGCTTCGACATGGTCTTCGACGGGGGGCTCTTCCCGCCGGAGCGGTTCAACCTCAATGAAGTGATCTGGGAGCTGTTCCGTTACCACGTACGGGGCATCGCCAGTCCCAAGGGGATCAAATACCTCGAAAAGAAAGTGGCCCGCGAAATGCGGCCTTCACCATCCATTGCACGCACGTAACGCGATCAACATGAGGCATTCCACCACAGCAGCATGCATCCTGCTGGCAGGCGCACTGGCGGCCCAAGGGCCGGTAAGCCTGTCCCTCCAACAAGCCATGGACATGGCCGCCACGCAGAGCTATGCGGTGCAGGCCAGCCAGCTGGAGGCGGACAAGGCCGTGGCCAAGATCAAGGAAGTCACCGCCATTGGCCTGCCACAGATCAACGCCACAGGTAGCGTGAGCAACTACATCAAGGTGCCCACCATGGTGATCCCGAACTTCTTCGGCAACGACCCAAAGTTCATCGAGATGCAGTTCGGCCTGCCTTGGACCATGAGCGGCGGTGTGCAGTTGAACCAGTTGATCTTCGACGGCAGCTACTTGGTGGGCCTGCAAGCCACGCATGAACTGCGCAACCAAAGCGAAAAGCAGTTGGAACAAGCGCAGCTTGACGCACGGGTACAAGCGGCCAAGGCCTACCTCGGCGTGCTGGCGGCGGAAGAAGGCGTGCGCCTGATCGGCGAGGGGCTGCCCGTGGTGCAGAAAGCCGCAAACGACGCCTCCGCCATGGTGCAGGAAGGCATGATGGGCACCACCGATGCCGACCGCCTCACCGTGCAGGTGGACGAAACGCAGGACCAGCAGCGCAGCTTGCGGCAACAGGCCACGGTGGCCCGCGCCTACCTCGCCCTGGTGCTCGGCCTGCCCGCTGGCACGCCCATCACGCTCACCGACTCCCTGCAGCCTTTGCTGGATGATGCCGCATCCCAGGACCTGGCCAACGTGCAGTTCGACCCGGCCAAGCATGTGGAGGAAGAGGCCGCCCAGTCCACGTTGCGCCTAAGTGAGCTCGATCTGAAGAACAAGAAATCTGCGTACCTGCCGAAACTTTCCGGGTTCATCAACTACCAGCAGCAGTTCAATTACACCGAATTCAAGCCCAGCGACGGCACCTTCTGGTTTCCGTCGAGCATGTGGGGCCTGCAGCTCAACGTGCCCATCTTCAGCAGCGGCATGCGCAGCCGGCAGGTGCAGCAGGCCAAGCTCTCCATGGACCAGGCCCAGGTGAACCTGAAGGCCACCGAACAACGCCTGCTTACGGACCGCCTGCAGCAACAAGCCGTGCTCACCTCCGCACAAGAAAGCTACACCACCGGCAAGGCCAGCCTGGCGCTGAGCAAGCGCATCTTCGAGCAGACCTCCACCAAGTTCAGCGAAGGCATGGCCAGCAGCTTCGAGCTCACGCAGGAGCACGGCAACTACCTCACCGCCCAACAGACCTACATCCAACGCATGGTGGACCTGCTGAAGGCCCGCGTGGACATGCGCAAGGCACTTGACCTCTTCTGACCCCACCTCTGAATGAACATGAAGCAGACGATCCTCCTCACCACCATCGCCGCCCTGCTTGCCTCGTGCGGGTCCGGCCCCACCGCCAATGACGTGGCGAAGAAACTCGCCGAGCGCGATTCCTTGAAGACCATTTACCTCAAGACAGGCAAGCAACTGAAGGAGATCGAGGATTGGCTGGCGCTGAACGACAGCACCGCCAACCGAAGCCTGCCCTTGGTGACCAGCCTGGCGCTGGAGCCGCAGTCCTTTACCCACTACATCGACGTTCACGGCGTGGTGAAGGCCGATGAAAGCGCCGCGCTGTATGCCATTGCCGGCGGGCGCGTGGCGGACATCCGCGTAAAGGCCGGCGACCGCGTGAGCGCGGGCCAGGTGCTGATCACCATGGACAATGACATGGTGCAGAAACAGATCGAACAGGCACGCGCCGGGGCAGACCTCGCCCGCACCGCGTTCGACAAGCAAAAGCGCCTCTGGGACCAGCACATCGGCAGCGAGATCCAATTCCTGCAGGCCAAAACACAAAAGGAACAGGCCGAGGCCGCGCTGGCCACGCTGCAGGAGCAGCAACGCATCACCAACGTCACCGCGCCGTTCAATGGCGTGGTGGACGAAGTGATGGCCCGCGTGGGCGACATGGCCGCGCCCACCATGCCCTTGGCCCGCGTAGTGAACCTGAACAGCGTGCAGCTGGAGGCCGATGTGAGCGAAAGCTACCTGAAGCAAGTGAAGGCCGGCGCACCGGTCACCGTCACCTTCCCCAGCATCGGCGAAACCTTTGATGCGCCCTTGACGCACGTGGGCGAGTACATCGACCCCGCAAACCGCACCTTCAAGGTACACCTGGTGGCGCCCAAGAGCGAAGCCTACATGCGGCCCAACCTGCTCGGCGACCTGAGCATCCGGGACCAGCACACGGACAGCGCCCTCGTAGTGCCCTCCTCCTGCATCCTGGAGGAAATGGACGGGCACAGCTACGTGTTCGTGCTCGGCCCCGCGCCGCAAGGCCGCTTTGTAAAGGACAATGAGGCCGTGGCCCGCAAAGTGCTTGTAACACGCCTATCCGAATACAAGGGCATGACCCACGTGGAGGGTGAACAGGCCGGCACCCTGAAGCCCGGCGACCACATCGTGCTGGAAGGGGCCAAGAACGTTTCCGACGGACAAACCGTGCTGGTGGGCACTAAATGAAGCGGGTGTACGGCAGCCCTGCGGATCCCCGCACCGCCGCCTGACCCCAACCTGAACATTCCATGACGCACAACGACATCGAGAACGACCTGCACGGCCACGGGCCGGAGCGGCAGTTCGCCATCACCAGTTGGGCGGTGAAGAACCGCACCACGGTGATCGTGCTCACCTTCCTGATCTTCGTTCTGGGCATCTACTCCTACATCGTGATGCCCAAGGAGAGCTTCCCCGAGGTGGTGACGCCGGAGATCTTCGTCTCCACGCCCTACAACAGCAGCTCCGTGGTGGACATCGAGAAGCTGATCACCAAGCCCATCGAGAAGGAGATCAACACCATCAGCGGGGTGGACGAGATCAAGAGCACCAGCGTGCCCAACTACAGCGCCATCGACGTGAAGTTCACCTACGACATCACGCCCACCGAGGCGCTGCGCAAGGTGAAGGACGCCGTGGACAAGGCGCGCGGCGACAAGAACTTCCCCACGGACCTGCCCGCCGAGCCCAACGTCATCGAGCTCAACTTCAGCGAGCTGATGCCGGTGATGAACATCAACCTCAGCGGCGACTACCCCATGGAGCAGCTGCACGCCTACGCCAAGCACCTGCAGGACCGCATCGAGGCGCTGCCCGAGATCAACAAGGTGAACATCCGCGGCGTGCCCGACCGCGAGGTGCGCATCAGCCTAGACCTCTACAAACTGGAGGCGCTGCAATTGAACTTCGACGACATCGGCAATGCCGTGCGCAGCGAAAACCTCACCATGAGCGGCGGTGAGATCCTCACCAACGGCCACCGCCGCGCCGTGCGCGTGATCGGCGAGTTCACCGACATGGACCAGATCCGGAACATCGTGGTGAAGAACGAAAACCAGAAGGAGGTGCGCTTGGGCGACATTGCCACGGTGGACTACGCCTACAAGGAACCCACCAGCTTCGCCCGCGAGTACGGCAAGCCCGTGGTGATGCTGGACGTGATCAAGCGCGCCGGTGAAAACCTGCTCTCCGCCAGCGACGGCATCCAGCAAATCCTCAAGGAAGACCGCGGCAGCGTGCTGCCCGCCGACCTCTACATCTCCGTTACCGGCGACCAGAGCGACCACACGCGCACCAGCGTGGACGAGCTGATGAACCACATCATTCTCGGCGTGCTCCTGGTGATCGGCACCCTCATGCTCTTCCTCGGCCTGCGCAACGCCCTCTTCGTGGGCCTGGCCATCCCCATGAGCATGTTCATCTCCTTTACCCTGCTCAATGCCTTCGGCGTCACGCTGAACATGATGGTGCTCTTCGCGCTGATCCTCGCGCTGGGCCGCTTGGTGGACGACGGCATCGTGATCGTGGAGAACATCTACCGCCACATGAGCAACGGTGAACCGCCGCTGCGCGCCACGCGCTTAGCCGTGGGTGAGGTCACCATGCCCATCATCGCCGCCACCACCGCCACCGTGATGGTGTTCGTGCCCCTGCTCTTCTGGCCGGGCATCATGGGCGCCTTCATGAAATTCCTCCCCATCACCTTCATGATCGCCCTGGGCTCCTCGCTCTTCGTGGCCTTGGTGGTGAACCCTGCGCTCGCCTCCAAGTTCATGAAGGTGGAGGAGGACAACACCCCCATGCGCAAGGTGTGGAAACTGGCCGGCATCCTGGCCGCCATCGGCACGCTCATCGCCGTGCTCGGATTCTCCGCCCACAGCGACGCGGTGTTCGGCATCGGCCTCTTCACCATCTTCATGGGCTTCATGGGCGTGATCAACGCCAAGTGGTTCGTGCCTGCGGCCAACTGGTTCCAACACCACTGGCTGCCGCGCCTGGAGGCACGCTATGAGAAGTTCCTGCGCTACGCCCTGGACCGCCACCACCCGCGCACCTTCCTGCTCGGTACGTTCGGCATGCTGATCCTGGCGTTCATCCTGCTCGGCGCGTTCACGCCCAAGACGTTGTTCTTCCCCGAAAACGAGCCGGAATACGTCAACGCCTTCATCGAAGCGCCAGTGGGCACGGACATCCTGAAGACCGATTCCATCACCCGCATGGTGGAAAAGCAGGTGATGGAGGTGATCAACATGCCTGAATACATGGTGCCGCCCGGCACCAAGATGCCCGACGGCACGGTGACCACCGACAGCGTGAACTACCTGGTGAACTCGGTGATCAGCCAGGTGGGCGAAGGCACCAGCGACCCCGGCGAAGGCGGCCTGCAAGTGGGCAGCACGCCCAACAAGGGCCGCGTGGCCGTGAGCTTCGTGAAATTCGCCGATCGCCACGGCAAGCTCACCAGCAACGTGCTGAAGAAACTGCAGGAACACGTGAAGGCCCCGCCGGGCGTGATCGTTACCGTGGCCAAGAACGCCGCAGGCCCGCCCGTGGGCAAGCCCATCAACATCGAGATCAAGGGCGACGACATCGAGGGCCTGCTGGCCGAGGCTGAACGCGTGAAGAAATACATCGAGGACCGCAACGTCCCCGGCATTGAGGCCCTGCGCATCGACATCGACCGCGCCAAGCCCGAAATGCCCATCACCATCGACCGCGAAAAGGCGCGCCGCTACAACGTGAGCACCTACGCCATCGCCGACGCCATCCGCACCGCGCTCTTCGGAAAAGAGGTGAGCAACTACCGCGTGGAGGGAGACGATGACGACCACGAGGTGAACATCCGCCTGAACGACGAGTACCGCTACGATCCGCAGAAGCTCATGGACATGAAGGTCACCTTCCGCGACATGCTCAACGGGCAGATCCGCCAAGTGCCCATCAGCGCCGTGGCAACAGCCGGCCGCACCAGCACCTTCAGCGCCATCAAGCGCAAGGACCTGGACCGCGTGATCACCATCAGCTCAAACGTGATCTCCGGTTACAACAACAACGAGGTGGTGCAGCAGATCAAGGACCAACTGGCCAGCGGCTTCAAGCTGGGCAAGGGCTACACCATGAAGTTCACCGGTGAACAGGAGGACCAGGCCAAGGACATGAACTTCCTCTTCGCCGCCTTCCTGGTCGCCATCTTCGTGGTGTTCCTCATCATCGTGGCGCAGTTCAACAGCATCAGTTACCCCGTGGTGGTGATGAGCACCGTGATCTTCAGCACCATTGGCGTGTTCCTGGGGCTGATCGTCTTCCGCATGGACTTCATCATCCTGATGACCATGCTGGGCATCATCTCGCTGATCGGCGTAGTGGTGAACAACGCGATCGTGCTCATGGACTTTGCGCGGCTGCTCTTTGAGCGGGCACAGCGCAAACTCGGCCTGGACGAACACACCATCATCCCCATTGCGGATAGCCGCGAAGCCCTGGTGATGGCGGGCAAGACCCGCTTGCGCCCCGTGCTGCTCACGGCCTTCACCGCCGTGCTCGGCCTGCTGCCGCTGGCCGTGGGCCTCAACTTCAACTTCTTCACGCTCTTCACCGAGCTTAACCCGCACATCCACATGGGCGGCGATAACGTGATCTTCTGGGGACCGCTCAGCTGGGCCGTGATCTACGGCCTGCTCTTCGCCACCTTCCTCACCCTGATCATGGTGCCGGTGATGCTGCTGATCATCATGAAGATCAAGCACAAGCGCCAGTGGAAGCGGCAGCTGCACGAGGCCGTAGAAGCGCATGGGCCGTTGCCTTCCGAGAGTTGATCACACGGCGGCCAAGCGTTGGTGCCAGTGAAAACGAGGCCACGTTGCGCGGTGGAAATTTGAGGGCAAGAACTGGAGGAGCCATTTCGCAGCCATTGCTGCGGAATGGCCTCTTCGGCATTCCCCCCCCCGCCGTGCCAGCTTTAGTCTGAACTGGTGTTTCCACCGGGTGATGGTTGGTGGTGGCCACTCAACTTCGGCCATCCAAAGAACCTTGCATGCGCCCCATTCTGCCCGCACTTGGCACGAGCGCCTCCATGCGCTACCTCACCTTCGGCGCGCTCTATTTCGCGCAGGGCATTCCGCAAGGCCTGCAGCTCTATGCCATCCCCGCCTGGATGGCGGTGCATGGCGCGGGTGCGGCTACGGTGGGCGGCTATGTGGGCATCTGCACGCTGCCGTGGACCTTCAAGCTCATCGCCGGGCCGCTCATGGACCGCTATGGATTCCTGCCCATGGGGCGCCGCAGGCCGTGGTTGTTGTGCGCGGGCCTCGGCATGGTGCTCACGCTGTTGGCCTTGTCCCTTGTGCCGGATCCCTTGCACCACATGGGCCTCTTCATGGCGGTCTCTTTCGTGGGCAACTGCTTCGGTGCCGTGCAGGACGTGGCCACCGACGGGCTGGCCGTGGACATCACTCCGGAGGACCAGCAGGCCCGTGCCAATGGTGTGATGTGGGGCGCGAAGATCGCGGGCGTCAGCGCCACGCTGACCGCAGGCACCTGGGCGATCAACACCTTCGGGTTCGGCCATGCCGTCGCAGTGCTCGCCTTGGTCCTGCTGGCCGTGCTGGTGCTGCCTTCGCTGCTGCGCGAGCGGCAGGGCGAGCGCTTGTTCCCGTGGTCGCACGGTTCGATTTCCAAGGAAGCGGAGGCCATGAAGGCCGAAAGCTGGAAGGAGGTCATGGTCGCCATGAAACGGGTGCTGCCCCTGCGCAACAGCCTGGTCGGATGCGGTTGTTTCATGCTCTGGGGCCTGATCAATGGCCTGATCGACACGCAATGGCCGCTCTTCACCATCCAGCAACTGGGCTGGGACAACTCGGCTTATGCCAACCTCACGGCGGGCGCGGGCATGGTGAGTGCGATCGCGGCGATGCTGATGGCGGGCTGGTTGGCGGACCGGGTGGGCAAATTGCGGATCAGCACCATCTACCTCGCTGTGATGGCGGCGGGCTGGTTGATGCTGGGCCTTGCCCCGCAGCTCTGGCCGCACAGCGGCTACATCCCGGCGTTCATCTATGGCTCGCAGTGCGTGGTGACCTTCTACCAGGTGGCCACGCTGGCCTTGGCCATGAGCCTGTGCTGGGCGCGCGTGGCCGCCACGCAGTTCACCCTGTACATGGTGTGCAACAATGTGGGAGTGGCATTGGGCGCGGCATTGCTTGGGCCTTTGCACACGTCGCTGAGCTGGTCCGGGCTGTTCCTCTTGTTCTCCGTTGCATTGACCGTGCTCACGTTGGCCTGGCAGTTCATGCGCTTGGGCAGGCACAAGACCGAATTGGAACACCTGGAGCAACACCACATGGAGCGGATCACGGCCAGTGTGGCACCGGCCGGAAGCCTGGTGCCGGACCTGGGGTTGCCGGGCCCGGCGCAGTGATCCAGTGACCGGTACCGCACTGGAGCAAAGGACGGGGCTCAAGCACCGCCGACCACCTTGCTTCCGTCTTCAGTATGTATTGCACCCATGAGACCAACTTTCCTCCTCGTGTTGCTGATATCCGTGCTTTCACTCGGCGCCCAGACGCAGCTCTGGACCGTGCGCCACGACAACACCGGCGACCAGGACGGGTTCGGTGATGTGGGCCTGGGCCTCCTACTGCGCCATGACAGCCTGCTCGCAGGCCGTGGGTTCAACCACAACGCATCGCTCGATCTACTCCGGACGGACGGCACCACGCTCTGGTCCTTTTCGCATCCGGACACGGTGCTCTTCGACGGTGGCTCCTGCTTCCTGGGTGGTGGCGCGCTGCTGGCCTACCAGTGTGTGATCAACGGCGGGCAAGGGTTGCGTATCCTCGGCATCGACCTCGACGGACCAGTGCTCCACTGGTCTTACGCCTTTCATGGTTTCGAGGTGGAACATGCCACGCAGCCGGTGGGTGGCGGCTTCTCAACCAAGGCGTGGGTAGTGGCGGCAGGTACGCGGAACGACAGCACCTTTCTGCACGTGATGGCTGTTGAGCAAACGTTTGGCGTGACCATGGAGCAGAGCATGCTGATGCCTCACCCCGTGCAGGACCTGCATGCGCACTTCATTCCCGGTCGCGGGGTGCTGGTGGATGCCATGGTGCAGCACCCGGATGCATTCACACCGGTGCCTTGGGAGGCGCTGATCGACACCAATGACCTGAGCGTGGTGTGGAGCACCTACCTCACCGATACCACCGGCTTCCTGGTGAACGCCACGGCCATCACCGTGCCCTGGGCGGAGGATTCGCTGCTCACCGCCATCACCACATGGGGCGGGCAGTTGCGGCTGTCGTTCCGCTCCGTGAGCACAGGCCAGCCCTTGTTCGGGAATGTGGACACCTTGGCCATCACACCGGTACTTGGCGACCTGCTGGTGAAGGACCACGCGGCCTACATCGCCACCACCAACCGGTTCCTGCTCCGCTACGATGCAATGCTCGAACCGCAATGGGGCGATACGGCGTACATCTATTCGTACTACCCCGGCATGCGCATCCTACCGGCGTCAGACGGCGTGGTGGTGGTGAATGGCCGCAAGGATGGAAGCACCATCGGTCAGGACATCGAGGTTTCCCGCTTCGACGGATCGATCGGTGATCCCACCTCCCACATCCTTTTCAACGACGCCGTCACCAATACGCACGACATCCTGCATGCCGCAGCGATCGCTGGCGACACCCTGTTCCTTCTCTCCGCCGCCACCTTCGACACGCTCAACATACTCAACGAGCACACCGAGCTTTCGGTCACGGCATTTCGACTGGACGATGCGACCACAGTACCGGAAATACCACCGACCACCTATGCACAAGCAGTGATCGCCGAGCGGCTCACGGGAATACTTCCTGGCGCACCCCATCACTTGGTGTTGACCGACCATCAAGGCCGCATGTTGGCATGTGGCGATCCTTCGGCATTGGATGCAGTGTACCGCAATGTGGCCAAGGGCCTCTATTTCGTGCGCGATGAACATGTGCGTTCGCCGCTGTTGCGCGTGATGCGGCCATGAACGGCCGTGCCCTCGCTGTCGTTTGATGCTTCAGTTGGAGAATGCCCGCAAGGGCCTCATGAAGGCTACGCTCCAATGGTTTGATGCCAATTTGACTTAAACCAATTGGACATTCAACATCAGCCGATCTGCTTGCTCCACGCAAACGGGACGCAGGCGCTTTTTCCGCATGGCTTCTCCTTGCCATGCGTTCCGTAGGCACCGCTACGCAATGCCCGTCACGGATCGCCCTACGAAAAAATAGCTGCGCATCCTTTGGCCGGAATTGAATGTCTAATTGGTATTAGGCACCCCGCATCCTCCAATGCTCATCGTCTCATAGGTGACCTCGACCGCTGCACATGTCCGGCGCTGCGACTACCACATAGCCCTGCCGGACAGCGGTGGCGACTGTCCGGATCAGGGTAGCAGGGCCACACGCACTTGAGTGGGTGCAGCTCCGCCGATGTTCATCAGGATGGGGTCACGGTCATTTGCGCTTCCGGTGTATTTCACGGTGCCGTCCATGTTCACATCCTCCCTGCGATATCCGGTGGTGGTGAGTGTGGGCGTTGTTCCCCCAACAGCAGTGAGAATGAGGTCCCGGTCATTCCCGGAACCGGTGTATTTCACTTCGCTGTCGCCGTTCACGTCCCCGCTCCAGAGGGCAGCCTTCCCGAATGCCAAAGCCCGTGCCTCGGTGCCGTACACCGGGGTGCTGAGCAGCCGCAGGTCCAGCGCCGCACCGCTGGGGCTAAGCGCCAGCGGAAAGGCGGTCATCGCGGCCAGGTGATTGCGGTGCCGCACGGCGATATGGTAGTCACCGGGCGCGATATGGAAGGAGATGTTCGAGTAGCCGTCCGTGCTTACGATGCTTCCGTTGCGCGTGATGAGTCCGCAGCGGGTCTGCAGCACCAAGGCGGGGTCGTGCTTGTCGCGCAGCTCCACGAAGATCCAATCCACCACGCCGTACATGGTGTTGAGCACGAGCGGGTCGATCGTTTCACCGCCGCTGCCCATGTGGGTGTAACCCAGCGCGGTAAAGGGCTCGGAAAGCGGGATGAGGCCGCCCGTGCGCAGTGCATCGCTCATGGTCGTTGAATTGGTCATGGGGCCTTGGAGAAACGCACTCAGGGCGACCGGCAGGTTTTGTACCTGTGGCGCGGTAACGTGTACCACCTGTTGGAACGGCGCACTCCAGCCGCCATCGCTGCCGAGTACCCGCACTCCAAGCACGTGTGGGCCGGCGGACAGTACTTCCGCTGCATCCTGCACGGCCACTTCCAGCGCCTGATCGAAACTCCCATCCTGCGCGGTGAGCGGAATGCCGCTGCCCGCACCGGGGTCCGTATCCCAGTAGTATTCTCCGCTCTGCACTGCGACCGGCCGGGCGCTGAGCGGTGCGCTCACATGCACCACGGCCTTGTACGCGTTGCTCCAAGTGCCATCGGCCCCTTGCATGCGCACATGGAGCAAGTGGTCTCCTTGTATTGGGGACGGCGCATCAGCGATCCCCTGTTCGATCGCCTCGTCCCATGCGCCATTGAATGCGGCCAGCACGGTTCCGTTGCCTTCGCCCGGATCGGTGTCGAAGAAGAACTCGCCGAGTTGGATGCGCACATCACGTACGGTCAGTTGCGGTCCCACATGCACGATGCTATGGAACACGGCGCTCCAGTTGTTGTCTGCCCCGCGCACGCGCACGCCGAGCACATTGTCGCCGAGCGTTGCGCCGTTCGAGGCGATATCGGCCTGCTCGAGCGCACTGTTGAAGTCGCCATCGAAGGCGAGCATGGGCAGTCCAGCACCTTCACCGGGGTCTGTTCCCCAGAAGTACTCGGCGGCTTGCACCATGACCGGTCGCGCGGTGAGCTGCGGACCGACATGCAGCACGGTCTTGTACTCGTTGCTCCACTGCCCGTCCGCCGAGCGCATCCGGATGTAGAGCAGATGGTCGCCCATGGCCGGTGAACTCGCGCTGGCCATACCGGTCTCCAGCGCATCGTTCCAGTTGCCATCGAAGGCGAACAACGGTGTGGCGTTGCCTTCGCCAGGATCGCTATCGAAGAAGAATTCACCCTGCTGCACAACAACGCTGCGCGCGACAAGCGGTGAGTTCACCTGCACCACCTGCGTGTAGGGCGCGCTCCATGCATTGTCCGCACCCATCACGCGCACGAAGAGGCGATGCGCGCCGGGCGTGATGCTGTTGTCCGCTGCGATCGCTGTTTCAAGCGCGCTGTTGAAGTCGCCATCGAAGGCCAGCAACGGAGAGCCGTTGCCCGTACCGGGGTCGGTATCCCAGTAGTATTCGCCTTGCTGCACAAGCACCTGCCGGGCCGTGAGCGCTGCGCCCGTGTGAACCACGCTTCGGAACGCGCTGCTCCAAAAGCCGTTCGCGCCTTTCACCCGCACGCTGAGCACCACATCACCGGGCGAGCCGGGCGGTAAGCTGGCGATCACCTCCTCGAGGACTTCGTTCCACGAGCCATCTGCCACCTGCATGGCTGTACCTAGCCCTTCACCGGGATCGTTGCCGAGATACCATTCCGCCTGAACAAGGTGCGGGTTCTGCGCATGCAGTCCCAAGGAAGTGGCAAGAGCGATGAGGAAGGATGAACGTCTCATGGCATGGAATGTTCAGCGATCGAAACCGACCGCGTTGATGTTCACCGCATCGCCCTGGGCCACCACGCGCGGCGCGTTCATGAAGCCTACCACGGCGCTGCCCATGGGCGTGGTGAAATTCGCGCGGCTGTTGCTGCCGCCGTAGCAGCCCACATCGTTGGTGGTGAGGTCCAGGTCCAGGTAGCGGGGGTCGGGATCGCCAGCGTCAATTAATCCGCCGCCAACCATGGCTGCGCCCGTTCCTTCATCTATCATGCCAGGAATGCAAGAGTAATTGTGTGAATCGATCAGTTGGCTCCAGCCCGGAGTGCCGACGATCCAACCGTGCGGAAAATTGATATAAGCATTATTGGCAGTGCATAGATTCAATTGGAACGAACCAATCATGTTGACTGCGGTGAGGAAGCCATTCAATCCAGGAGGTGAATCTTCGGATGTTCGCAGCGTGTTGTTGAGAATCGTGCAGGGTACTGTGAAGTTGTGTGCAGGTATGTTCAAGAGGACGGCGTTTCCGGTATTATTCACTTCAATAAAGTTGTTCTCCACCTGCCATACCGTTGCCGAAGCAATGCTCAGGCCGAAGACCCCCGATGGTGCGAACGGCCCACCGATCTTATTCCCAATGATGTGGTTCGAACCCTCATAGGAGGTGCTTCCTGTAAGTTCGATCATACCACTATCGGCAGTGGAATTACCAACAATGCAATTCCCAATGATGGACCCGGATGAGAACCTGATCTGTGTTTCAATGGTATCCCGGTATGCTTCTAACCGAAGGAACGGATCGAGCACGTCGATGCTCGACGCGTATGAGTCAACCACCTGCAATTTCGTCGGTGCGGAACAGGGTCCGGATAAACTGAGCCCTTGGGTCATTCGTACTCCTGCCAAGTTCACTGTCATTGCTTCTCCGCCTAGGAGAACCACCTTCCCGTTCAATGTAAAATGCCCTCCTTCCTGCTCTGGCAGTATAGTGAGGGCTTTCGGGATGGTGATGCTCTCGTTGTACGTACCATTGGTGACCAGTATCCGGTCCCCATCACCGCTCGCGGCGATTGCGCTGCTGATGGTGGGGTAGGTACCGTTGGGACTCACCACGCGGTCGGTAGCGAGCACGCTGGAGCTTGCGAACGCGCAGCTGATGATGAGGGTATGGGAATGGCGCATGTTGGGGGATGGAAGTGTGGTTCAACGATCGAAACCGGTGGCGGAGATGTTGACCGCATCGCCTTGCGAAACGACGCGTGGCGCTTGCATGAAGCCCACCACCGCGCTGCCCATGGGCATGGTGAAATTCGCGCGGCTGTTGCTGCCGCCATAGCAGCCCACATCGTTGGTGGTGAGGTCGAGGTCCAGGTAGCGGGGGTCGGGATCGCCGGCGTCAATGAGCGGGGTAGCTGCCAGCGACTGACCCGTCGTCAGGTCGATCCACGACGGTGCCGCGTAGAGGTTGTGCGATTGCACCAATTGCGTCCAGCCAGCGAAGCCTTGCGCCGCCCCATCGGGGAAGTTGATCGTGGCATTGTTGGCCACCAGCAAGGCGAACTGCTGGGAGTTTGAATTGGTCACCGCAACCGTACCTGCGGACACGGGCTTGTAGAAAGTGTTGTTGATGACCGTGGAAAGCGGCGTGAACAGTCCTGTTGTTCTGGCGATACTCAGTCCTGATGAGGTTCCTGTTGTCCGGATAAAGTTGTTCTCCATCCGGAATAGTTTGTCGGAGGCGATCGAAATACTCCCTGAATTCGTAAGACCAATGACATTTCCGATGAAGGCAAGGTCATCAGGAAGCAAGGAGGTCCCATCCACCGCGATCACTGCCGGAGTTCCAGCAACAGATGGGATCGTGCATCCGACAAGGCGACCGGAGCTGAGCAGGACCGTGGTGAGGATGGTATCGCGATACAACTCGACGTGGATGTACGGGTTGTAGAGCATCACGCTGCGTGCGTACGAATCCACCATGGTGAAGGTGGTCCGGGTCGAGTACGTGCCGATGTCAGCGATGTTGTCGGTCAGCCGCATACCGCTTATATGAACAGCTTTTCCATCGGCGCCATCAAGGCGGAGTGCCTCCAAGGTGTACCGACCACCTTCAAGTGCGGGGAGGAAGGTGATGCTCTTGGACACCGCGATCCGTTCAGGGTAGTTCGCCGCCTCCACCAGTATCCGATCCCCATCGCTGCTCGCCGCGATGGCGCTGCTGATGGTGTTGTACGTGCCCGTGGGGCTCACCACGCGGTCCGTGGCGTGTGCGGTGTGCGCTGCGCAGAGCAGAGCGGCCGAGAGGATGATGAAATTTCTCATGGTCGTTCAGTGGATGATCAAGCGGTGGGTCGTGGTGCCCTTGGGCGCGTCAAGCACCAGCTGGTAGGCTCCGGCTGTAAGGTGATGCGCTTCGTGGAGGCGCACCGCTCCCGAAGCGTCTGCATTGAGCATGCGGCTCAGTACGGTGCGACCGGTCGCATCCACGATACGCATCGTAACGCGGGCACCAGGTTGAGTCATGATCGTGAACTCGCCATCGTTCGGGTTCGGGAACAGGTTGTTGGGCCTGGAGGCGTTCTCCTCCACCCCCACGCCACTGCCCTGGCCGTCCACCACGCAGAGGTCGTACCCCGGATCACCATAAGCATACTGGGCCCGGAAGTCGTACGCGCGGAAGTAATACGTATCGCCAACGGTAAGTCCCGTCGCGATCATGTCGTCCGCAACACCTTCGCCACCCACGTCACCACAAGCGATCGAGTTGAGTGCATCACAATTGCCGGAGAACAGCTCCATCACGATGTCCATGTTTCCGTGTGGCGCACCGCCCACGGTCATTTCCGTGGAAGTGGCTACGAAACGGTACCATACATCGTCGTTCGCAATTCCCGTGAACCCGCCGCAATTGACCGCAGGCATGCTTTGCGTGGCGCAGGTGTTGGTGAAGAACTCCGGCGTGCAAGTGGGGTGCGCAGTGAGGGGAATGGCACCGGGGCATTCATCGTTCGGGGCTTCATCGGTGCCGCAGGCCGTGGCTGAAACGTGCATGGTGTAAGCCGCGGGGTTGTTGAAGGTGGCTGCGATGGGATAGTAGTAGGTGCCGGGTGCGAGGTTGGCATAGCACAGCGTGAAGTTGCCGTCGGCACAGGCGGTGCTGTCATAGGAACCGGAATGGAACGAGTCCCCGCCCGTGCACGCGGTATAGAGCAGCAACCAGAAATCCAGGATCTTCGGCGCGGTGCCGCAGAAGCTGATCTTCACGTCCGCACATTCATTCAATGTGAATGCCTCCCAAACCGAAGGGAAGCCGAGTCCTTCGCTGTCAGTGGCGCCCGTACAATTTCCGGTGAAGGTGGCACTGCCGGCGATCGGGACCGCCTGCACCGCAGCGTTGGTGCAGAGGTCGTTGGCAGGCGCGGAGGAGTTGACCTGATCGGCCACGCAGAGCGTGAAATCGCCGCCGGGAGCAAAACTGGTGTTCGCCCAGACGCGGATCCAGTTGTCCGTGTTCGGGATCACGGGCACGTTCACCTGGGCTGCCGGGTTGATCAGGCACGCGGTCTCGTTTCCATCGCATGCGGTGTACACGCCAAGGTTCCAGTCCTGTGCGTTGGCGTCGGCGGGTATCAGCGACACCGATACCGTATCCGTATTGCCGGGGTTGAATACGTACCATACATCGAGGAAGGTGCCCGCTTCATCGCAGCCCGGTGTTGGGCCATCCTGGGTGGCCTCCGCGTTGGTGCCGCTGACAGGCGCGCTGCAATCAGCAGTAACGGTGATGGCCTGGGCGTTCGCGCAATCATCGTTCGCCGGGGCGCTTCCGCGCGCACTGCCGGAGTTGGCATGCTGTTCAGGCTTCAGATGCTCCCGGACACGTTGGGCAGAGGTGGGCAAGGCGATCAGCAGGGGAAGGAAGATCAGCAGGTGTTTCATGGGTGTGGTCGGTTGATGCTCCATTGGCGTGGCAAACGTTCACTGCCTCGGTTCTTCCTGAAACCCCATGTTAGGGTGGGTGGTCCGCATCGTCGAAGCACCTTGTTCGTTCCCGCCTATACCATCCGCTTCGCGCTGCCTGTGAACGGTCACGCAACAATCGCGGTTCATCCGTGCGCGGCCACGGGCGCGAAGCTCACGGTGGTCACCACCCCGGCCATTGAACGATGCGCTTGCCCCACCGCGCCCGGTCACTCCTTGATGAACTGCAGGACGCTTCCGTTCTCCAGTCGCACATAGTACGATCCGCGTGCGATGTGTTTAACGTCGATCTGCTCGCCATCGGACACCCGATCGGCCATGATGATCCCGCCGAGCGCATCGTACAGGATGTAGGCCGTGGGTTGCTTCAGCCCGTTGATCGCGATGAAGGAGCTTGAAGGACTCGGATACAACACGGCGCCCGGATGCACGGCGTGGCCATCAACGCCCAGGGAAGTGCCCACCGATACGGTGAACAGCAGGTCCACCTCATCGACCGGATCCCCATCCTGCCAGGCCGAGCCTCCCGCATAGCCATCTTGCTCGTCATACAGGAAATCCACGTTGTCCAAGGTGAACTCGAACGTGTATTGTTCGTTCATCACCAAGGGCAGGGTTCCGGTAATGGTGAACCGGATGGGGGCTCCCGGCGCAGTGATCACGATCGCAGGGTGCGACTGGGTATAGATCGGACTCCCTGAAGTGGTATTCCCGCTGTACACATTGATCGTGCTGGCGGAAATGGTCCCTGTTTCATTGGCGATCAGCTCGAAGTATTGCATGTTGCCGTCGCACGTCGCGACGAAACTCTGCCCGTAAACGATCGGAACGCTGCTTGCACTGTACCCCGGGTTGTTCGCCGTGTAGGCGATGCTGCACTGTGGCCGGGCAGGGACCGATACCAACAGCAAGACTGCGAGCACGGGGAACGCGTAGTTGTTCTTCATAGGTTCTTGGTTCGGGTCATGCGAAGCGCTTGGTGCGCACGTGGTCGGGTCCACACGGTGTTGGTCCATGTGGAAGGGGGAGGACAGCGCAAAGCAGCGGAGCGGTCTCCGCGTGCGGTACCCCATGTTCGGGTGGGTGGTTCCACCCCTCAGCGGCAAGTACATTTGACCGTCCACCTCTTTATGGGGTTCCGATCCCCGGGCGGGTCACCGAACCTTGCCCCTCCTTTGAGAGGAAACGTACCATGGGCCACCTGCGCACACTTCTGCTCATCGTTGCTGGCTGGCTGGTTGCATGCAGCACCTGCATCGCACAAGCGGATGCGCCAACCACAGGCCGTGCCGTGCAGGCCCGCATGGATTCCCTGCTGCGCCAATTGCGCGTTCAGCGGGAGGACACCAACAAGGTGCTTACGTTGCTGGCCTTGGCGGACCTGCCTGTGGCAGCGCCGAAAGCGGTGCCGGTGTCCAACCGCACCGTTCATGCGGAATACATCCCAACGGCCCTCGATCTTTCCCGCAAATTGGGATGGAAGCGCGGCGAAGTGCTGGCCATCTTCCTTTCTTCCATCGAAAGTGAGCAAAATGCGGACAAGGTCGCTGCACGATCGCGGCTCGACGAGGCGATCCGACTGAGCCCTGTCCTTGAACCGCACGAACGCGGCGAGGTGTTGCAACGGGGCGCTTTGTTCTATGCGGTGAACGAGCTGGACCTGGACCTCGCCGATTCATTGGTAAAGGCTTCGTTGGCCTGCTTCGACGAGCGGACCGCTCCGTTGCAGTTGGCCGCAAGCCTCGAGGTGCAAGCGCGCGTGCTGCTTTTCAAACAGGACTGGGTGCCGGCCATCGTGGCGTATTACCGGGCCATCGACTTCGGTGAGAAACACCACGCCTGGCAAACCCTCGCGATCGCGTATGAAAAGACGGCCATGATCATGGACCAGCTCGGCGACGTGGACAAAGCGTGCCAATACTATGGGCGCTCCACTCGGCTGAGCGATTCACTCGGCTTCCACTTCAGGGCATACATGGGCTACTCCAATTTGGCCAGGACACTCAACGAGAACGGCCGGGCGGGCGAAGCCCTGGCGGCAGCACGCAAGGCCACCGCTATTGCGCGCGTGATCGCATTGCCCGTCGACTATGCCGGCTCCAGCACCTTGGAGGAAGCGCGGGCCCGCCTGGCGCTTGGCGGCGCGGACCATGCAGCAGCTCTGTTGGACAGCATCACCCGCAAGGGGTTGCCGGCCGAAGAGATCCAGTTCATGCTCCTGCGCGGACAGATCGCCTTGAAACGGAGGCAATGGCAAGAGGCCATGCGGCAATGCCGGGGCGCATTGCCCGGCGGGGCACGCCATTACGATCATTTGCGCCAGGAGAAGCAAGCCTGCGATTGCCTGATGCGGGCGTATCAGGGAGCCGGGGCGGCAGGTGAGGCATTGAAGTGGAGCATGCGCGCGCAACAACTGGCCGATACGTTGCATGACATGGCCTCGGCGAATGCGGTGACACGCATGGCGGCCGATCGCGAGTACGGTAAGCGCATGCTCTCCGATAGTCTGGCCCATGTGGCGGAAACGAGCCGCATCGAGGCTGAGGCGCTTTACGCGGTGAACAAGGAACGCACGCGTCGGAACTTCATGATCATCTTCTCACTGTGCCTCCTTGCGGTCGCGCTGGTCATCCTGCGCCAACGGATGCGCATCGCCAAGGAAAAGAAGCGCAGTGAAGAACTGCTCCTGAACATCCTGCCGGCGGAAGTCGCCGAGGAGCTGAAGAACACGGGTTCCTCCGAGGCCCGCCACATCGAACAGGCCACCATCCTCTTCACCGATTTCAAGGGCTTCACTGAACTGAGCGAGGTGCTCACGCCGCAGGAGCTCGTTGCGGAGTTGGACACGTGCTTCAAAGCCTTCGATGCCATCATCACCGCACGCGGCATCGAGAAGATCAAGACCATTGGCGATGCGTACATGGCTGCCGGTGGACTTACGCGCGACCGGCACAGCAGCGTGGCCGATGTAGTGGGAGCAGCCTTGGACATGCAGGAGTTCATACAGGGGCGCAAAGCCGGACGCGAGGCACAAGGGCTGCCCGCCTTCGAAATGCGGATCGGCATCCACACCGGGCCTGTGGTCGCCGGCATCGTGGGCGTGAAGAAGTTCCAGTACGACATTTGGGGCGATACGGTGAACACGGCTTCTCGCATGGAATCATCCGGCGAAGTAGGCCGCGTGAACATCAGCGCAAGCACGTACCGTGAGGTCTTGGCACGGCCCGGATGGGTCTTCACCCCGCGCGGCAAAGTGCAGGCCAAGGGCAAAGGTGAATTGGAGATGTACTTCGTGGAACGAAACCGGAATGGCACCCATGAACAAGATGAGACAATTGCGTGATCTGCTCAACATCCTCCTGGTCTTCGCGTTGGCCACACCGGCGTTCGCACAAACCGGAACAGGGGCCACCCAGGTGAAGGAGATCACCCCACAGCAACTCGCCATGCAGCTGGCGCAAGTGCAAGTGATCGACGTGAACGAGGCGGACAACTACGCCTATGCCCATGTGCCGGGGGCCAGGTTGCTTGTGTATGATGCGATCAAGCCGGAAGACCTTCCCGCCGACATGTCGCGCCCGCTGGTGTTTTATTGCTGGAGCCCGGAATGCCCCGCGGCCGGCATGGCCGCCAAAGCCGCCATCGGCCTGGGCCATACCGATGTGGCATGCATGCCGGCGGGCATCACCGGTTGGCAGGATGCGGGCTTGCCCACTGAGCCATGATGGCGCTTTTCAGGCCGAAGCCCGACCTTCACCGCACCATGCGGAGTGCGGAACTGATATGCATCGCCACCGTGATCGCCGGCTGTGCGTTCAAGATCATGCACTGGCCAGGTGCCGCAGTGCTCATCATACTGGGCGGAAGCAGCTTGGCGCTGTTCTACTTCCCCTTCGGCTACCGCACCCTGCCCGCGCCCAAGCAAACGGACCAGTTGCCGTGGCTCACCTGGTTGGCTGGCGCAGCGCACGGTGATGGTGGGGCCGGTGTTCTTCATGCAGCGTTGGCCCAACAACGGGCCGTTGATGCTCGCCGGGGTGATCGCCTGCGGAACAGTGATCCCTGTTGCCGCTGTGGCGCGGTACAAGCATCAGCGCTTAGACATGTACTGCGATGGCCTGCTGGTGCGCTGTGTGCTCCTCGGCCTGCTCGCGTGGTTCATCCGGGCTACTTTTCAGGGACTACCGCGGTAATGCGGCGCATCGCAGGAGGCGTGGCACCAAAAACAATGTGAGCGCAGGATTGGAATGATCAATGTTTCCCGAAGACCCACCTCTGTGTCCTCCGTGCCACTTTGGTGAACCGAACACGGGGCTTCCCTCTGTGCCCTCCGTGCCTCTGTGGTGAACCGAGAACAGGGCATTCCTCCGTGTCCTCCGTGCCTCTGTGGTGAACCGAGAACAGGGCATTCCTCCGTGCCCTCCGTGCCTCTGTGGTGAACCGAAAATAGGGCATTCCTCTGTGTCCTCCGTGCCTCTGTGGTGAACCGAACATCAAAGCGGCACCACCAGTTCGATCGTCGTTCCCTGTGGCTGTACGGCGCCGATCCGCAGTTCAGCCTTCATCTCCGCGGCGCGGGCGCGCATGTTGCGCAGGCCGTTGCCGCCAAGGCCCCCATTGGCATTGGTTCCGGGGGCCATGCCCTTGCCGTTGTCGGTGATGGCCATGTGCAGGCCGTTCACTTCATGCCGGAGGCAAACGGACACCTCGGTGGCGTCGGCATGTTTCGCCGCGTTGTTCACTGCTTCCTTGAAGATGAGGTAGAAATTGCTCTTCACCATGGGCGGCATGCCTGCACTCATGTCCCCGGAGCTCTCGAAGCGATAAGCGATGTTCTTGGGTTCCAGGACGGCCGCGCCGAACTCGCGCATGCGAATGAGCAGCTCCTCCATGGAATCGCGGCCGGGGTCCACGCTCCAGACGATGTCGCTCATGTTGCGCATCAGGCGTTGGGTGCGCTCACTGATGCCGGAGAGCGAGGCCGCAGCCCCCGCCTCATCGCCCGCTTCGGCCTTGCGTTGGGCCACGGAACTGAGGATGTTGATGCTGCTGAGCGTGGCGCCGATGTCGTCGTGAAGGTCACGGCTGAGGCGGGTGCGCAGTTGCTCCACCTGCAGGCGGCGTTTCAGGCGGTAGCGGTTCAGGAGCAAGGCCGACATGAGCAGCAGCGCCAAGGCCGCCACCATCACCAGGTTGCGCTGGGAATGGGTCCGTTGCAAGGCGGCCTGGACCGATTGGCGCTCCTGCTGTCGGGCGATCGCATCGTTCATGCTGTCGGTGCGATGTGATTCGCGGAGTTCCATGTCGAACAACGCCCTGCGCCCGTTCAGCGCCAACATGCTGTCGTGCGCCTCCACCCACGAGTCCGTTACGGCAAGGGCTTCCTCAAAACGCCCGTTCGCCCTCAATGCGGCCTTCAACGCTGCGGTGGCGGCTTCCCTGCGGTTCAGCCGGCCGCAACTATCAGCATACGCATAGGCCTTCCTGGCCATGCCCAGGGCTTCGGCGCGGCGGCCCGTCTTCAGCAGGATGGTCGCGGCTTCAGCGGCCCCTGCCGAGCGCCACCATGCTCCCGGTAGTTCGGCGATGCGCCGGAAATCCTTGAGCGCTCCGTCATCATCCCCAATGTCCCGCAGCAATTCGCCCCGTCGATATATGCAGCGCTCCAGGGCCCATTCATCGTGTTGTGAAGGATGTGAAGCAAACCAATCCATGGATAATTGGCCGTAATGGCGCGCACTGTCCAACTGCCCGAGAAGCCGGAATACATGGCCGAGGTCCCGCTGGTTGGCCGCCACGTTTTCGTGCAGCCCCATGCGTTGCGCGATACGGATGCTTCTGCGCAGGGGCGGTACTGCACGTGCGGGGTCAACGCCTTCGTATGCGTAGCTGAGCAGGTTCAGGTCACTGGCCATGCCCGCGCTATCCCCCAAGGCCGTATGAATGAGCAGAAGCTGATCGGCACCCTGCACCATGCCTGCGAAGTCCTCGCGTTCCGATGCTTCCGACACAAGTGCCTCAAGGCCTTGGATGATGCCGTCGGTGTCGTTTGAAAGCTCGATTGGCCTTTGCGCCTTCCCCAAACGGACCCGCCCGGTGGCGGTATCGGCCCGGGCGCTCAATGGCAGGGCGCACGATCTGGGCATTGCGGAACTACGGTGCATGTTGCCGTCGTGCGAAGCCGCACCCGCTAGGGCGGGCCCCATCAAGAACTGAAGCAAGGCCTTCGACCCGTCCGCAAGGACATCCTCCATTCGTTGCGCATGGACCGCAGCCATGTACCCCGTGTCCGGTGCAACCACTTTGGGCGCGGGCGGCAATGCATTGGCTGCCCGGAACATGCAGCCCGCCCACAGTATCACAACTGCCTGCTTCATGGTCCGCACATCCTTCAGGACAGGAAGGACGAAGGTAGGAACGGCATGTCCACACGGTCCATCGGCGCTTCACACCACCCGGTTCTGCAAGGCCTTGGCCACGGCCTCGCTCTTGCTGTTCACGTGAAGCTTGGTGTAGATGTTCTTGATGTGGAAGCGCAGGGTCTCCACGCCGATGTCCAGCTGGGCGGCGGCCATCTTGTAGCTGTGTCCGCGCACCAGCAACGAAAGCACGTCGTGCTCGCGGGCGGTGAGCTTCTGCAGGTCGTCGCTCTTTTTGAAAGGCTGGGCGAAGAGGGTGAGCACCTTGCGCGCGATGCTCGGCGTCATGGGCGCGCCGCCGGCCATGGCCTCGCGGATGCCGTCCAGGATCTTCTGCGGGGAGGTCTGTTTGAGCATGTAACCGCTGGCGCCGTGGCACACCGCTTGGAACACGTTCTCGGTATCCTCCATCACGGTGAACATGATCACCATCACGCCGCTGCCTGCCGCCCGGATGGCGCGCAAGCCTTGCAGGCCGTTCTCCACCGGCATGTCAATGTCCATGAGCACCACATCGGGCTGGTGGTACAGTACATGGCGCTCGGCTTTCTGCGCATTGGTGTAATGGGCCACTAAGCGGATGTCGTCGGTGTCCTTCATCAGTTCGGCCAGGCTTTCGGCCAGGTCGGTATTGTCTTCGAACAGGAGTACGCGGATCATGGGCGCTGTGTCTGGAAGAGGTTACCGGATGCAAAGGAAGGTAGGCCGTGGGTCACAATAGCCCCCCTCTTCGTGTGGGGCATTACTTTTAGGCAGGTCCGGAAGTTTGTACGCCCGATGGAACGGGGCACAGGCATAAGCAAGCTACGGCATTGCGCATGGTAGCAAATGACCATTCCACGGATCCGAACGCCGCCGAGGCGGAAGTACTGGCGGTGCATGAGCAGTTCTGGCAGAGCTATGCCCGCCGCGACCTCGACGGGCGTTTCGCCGTGGCGGCGGAGGACATCACCTTCTTCGGCACCGCGTTGCACGAACGCGCTGTGGGCAAGGCGCAGTACCGGGCCTTCAATGAGAAAGGCGTACAACAGTACCCGCACGCGTTCACCATCGAGTACATCTGGAAGGAAGTGCGCATCTGGCACGAAACCGCTTGGGTGGAGGGCGATACATACTGGATCATGGGCGATGGCCCCGACGCGGACCGCAACATCGTACGGCAAACCACGGTGCTCAAACGGATGGATGGGCGCTGGTGGGTGGCGCACGTACATGGCAGTGATCCGGATTACCGCCTACGGGAAGGTGAATACATGACCTACGGCGACATCCACACGCGCAACAAGGAC
>JAFDZY010000205.1 GCA_018266685.1 Bacteroidota bacterium | reverse complement strand
TACGTTGTTACCTCCTTGGATCACACTGTCCGTTCCATTGGAAATGATCAATTGGAACGAGTTGAGCTTGTTGATGGCTTGATTGTAGTAGCCCACATTTGTCCAGTTCACAATAAGGGAGGTTGGTGTCACCTTGTACTGGACAATGTTCGTGCCCGCACTGTCGCCCCGAAGGTCAACATCGGCCCAAAACGGCGCTACCATGCTGGGCCCCGTGGTGGGGAATGCCGAGGAACTAAAGGTGCTGATGTAGGTTCCGAAGGACACGTTACCGTTGATGTTGATGTACGCCACGTTAAAACTCTGGCCATACAGGTTGAAGTCGAACGGCAAGTTCACCGGTCCATAAGAACCGTCGTCCCCATTCCCGAAGCCGGAGGCATTCCATTCGGTATCGTTTTCAATAGTGGTGTAGGTGCTGTCGGGTGTGATCCAACAAGCGCATGGCTCACCGTCCCGTTGTACACCAAGGCTGGCATGGGCCGGTTGCGCATGAACCGGGGACTGCGGATGTTGGATCTGGGCCAGCTTCCAGGCATTGTATGCTTCGCTGCCCGGTTGGAGCTGGGCATTGCACACAAAAACGAGCGAAAGAAACAAGGCAACCAAAGGGTAGCGGGCACGCATGGGCTGGGATTTGGTACACCGAAAGTAATGCAACGGGAAGTGCATGGAACAATGATGCCTTTGCAACTGTTATGGCGCTGCAACAAGCAAGCGGCCCACTGCCACTTGGCCACCGGCCAACACCCGCACGGCATACAGCCCGCTTGGCAGGCCAGCCGTGGAAATGTGCAGGTCCGTTCCCACGGGTCGCATGCGCTGGACCGTTCGCCCTTGGGCATCGGTTAATTGGATCTCCTGTGCGGTTTCGCCGTTCCACGCGATCCACGCATCGCCCTGGGCCGGGTTTGGGAAGATCAAAAGGCCACGCCCCGCCTTGCGTTCTGCCACACCGGAAGTACCAAGTACATTGATGTAGCGTTGGGTGGTGGATGGCGCGCCGATGCCCGTGGCCGCTTGGAAATTCATGGTGTGCAGCCCTTCCTCCCCTTCCACCGGGATAAAAGTTGACGTGAGCACATGCGATCCATCCACCGTTTGGTTCGCAACGGTGTAGTTGGTCAAGGAGGAGCACGTGGAATACGCCGACATGGGCGGGGCCGGGCCACCCCGGTGGGCCGTGATCACATAGTGGCCTGTATCGCCCACGTTCACTTCCACCGTATCACATTCCTTGGTGCTGTAAAACGGCGGAACGGGCAAAGGCCCTGCATTGAAGGCCACGTGGCGGCCGTTGAGCCAACCGCTGCCGGACCAGGTCATTTGTCCGTTCCAAACGCTGTCCGTAAAGCCAAATCGGCCTACTTGCATAAAGTCAACGCCGTTGCCCCAGTTGGTGCCTACCGTAGCTGGGCTTGGGTCAAGACCGAACTGGTTACCAACAACCCATTGCACCTCCCGGTAGCAAAAGCTTACGTTATTTCCGTCCGGGGCCAATGGATCCGAGCCGTCGGTGATGGCAACCTGAAACGAATTCAGCGAATCCAGGTCCAACGGGGATTGCCCGATGTTCTCCCAGCTAACCACAAGTGCATGGGCGGTGAGCTTGTACGCCACAATGTTCACGGTGTTCCACAGCGGGCTGGTGGGGGAAACTTGCATGCTCAGCACCGTTCCATTCGACCAAAATGGGGCAATGGCAGGTGCACTGGGAATGGGAAAGCTAGCTTGGGCAGTCACGCCCCAAGGCTGTCCAAAAGAAAGTACGCCTACTGCGTTGATGTATACCGAGTCAAATAATTGTCCGTGAAATTGAAATTGGAAGGGTAGCGCAACTGGCCCGTGGCAGGGTACACCCGACATGCCCCCCACTTGCCAAAGGTTGAGATGTATTGGCTGGGAGTAGGGATGGCCAAGAAACGTCCACGTACTATCCGGCTCCACCCAGCAACTGCAAGAAGTTGGGCTTTGGGCCCGCAACGAAATGGATGCAAGAACTGCCAACACAGGCAGGGTGTAGTGAAGCGCCATGACAAGGGGGGTGTTGACAACGAACCTAAGCGCACGACTTGCCGGAAAGCAGGCCGAACCAGGCAACGGTGCCGCTCATTTCGCCAGTGGTCGGAATGGGCCTGAAAAAGCAGGCCGGCAACCCAACGCAGCCCACCACATCGCCAAACGCTAAATTCGCGGGCCTTTTCGCCCAGTCCTCCATGAAGCACATCCGCAATTTCTGCATCATCGCCCACATCGACCACGGCAAGAGCACCTTGGCCGACCGGTTGCTGCAGATGACCGGCACCATCGCCGACCGCGATATGCAAGCGCAGAACCTGGACGACATGGACCTGGAGCGCGAGCGCGGCATCACCATCAAGAGCAAGGCCATCCAGATGAACTACTCGCTGAACGGCGAGCAGTACCTGCTGAACCTGATCGACACGCCGGGCCACGTGGACTTCAGCTATGAAGTGAGCCGCAGCATCGCCGCCTGCGAGGGCGCACTGCTGATCGTGGATGCCACGCAGGGCATCCAGGCACAGACCATCAGCAACCTGTACCTGGCGCTGGAGCACGACCTGGAGATCATCCCCATCCTCAACAAGATGGACCTGGCCAGCGCAAATCCCGAAGAGGTGAAGGACCAGATCGTGGACCTGCTGGGCTGCAGGCGCGAAGAGATCATGGCCGCCAGCGGCAAGACTGGCCAAGGGGTGGACAAAGTGCTGGAGGAGATCGTACACCGCATTCCGCCGCCGAAAGGCGACCCCGCCGCACCGTTGCAGGCGCTGATCTTCGACAGCGTGTTCAACTCCTTCCGCGGCATCATCGCCTACTTCCGCGTGATGAACGGCACCCTTCGCACCGGCGAAAAGGTGAAGTTCTTCAACACCGGCGTGGCCTACAACGCGGACGAAATCGGCGTGCTGAAGATGGACCTGCTGCCCAAGAAGCAGCTCGGGGCGGGCGACGTGGGCTACATCATCAGCGGCATCAAGACCGCCAGCGAGGTGAAAGTGGGCGACACCATCACCCACGTGGAGCGCCCCTGCGCCGAGGCCATCAAGGGCTTCGAGGATGTGAAGCCCATGGTGTGGGCGGGCATTTTTCCGGTGGACACCGACGAGTACGAGGAGCTGCGCGACGCCATGGAAAAGCTCAAGCTCAACGACGCCAGCCTCACGTGGACCCCGGAAAGCAGCGCCGCGCTGGGCTTTGGCTTCCGCTGCGGCTTTTTGGGGCTGCTGCACATGGAGATCATCCAGGAGCGGCTGGAGCGCGAGTTCAACATGACGGTGATCACCACCGTGCCCAACGTGGGCTACATCGTCACCAAGACCGACGGCGAAGTGGTGCATGTACACAACCCCAGCGAGCTGCCGGAGGTGATGCGCATCGAGCACATCGAGGAGCCGTACATCAAGGCGCAAGTGATCACCAAGGCGGAATACATCGGGGCGATCATGACGCTGTGCATTGAAAAGCGCGGCATCCTGGTGGGGCAGAACTACCTCACCACGGACCGCGTGGAACTGAGCTTTGAACTTCCGCTGGGCGAGGTGGTGTTCGACTTCTTCGACAAACTGAAGAGCATCAGCCGCGGCTACGCCAGCTTCGACTACCACCCCATCGGCTTCAAGGAAAGCGACCTGATCAAGCTGGAC
>JAFDZY010000204.1 GCA_018266685.1 Bacteroidota bacterium | reverse complement strand
GGCGTGGCATTGCCCACGATCACATCGTCCACCTGCTCCTTGTCCAAGTTGGGCACGCTGGCCATCAGGTGCTTTACCAAATGTGCCGCCACGTCCTCGGGGCGGGTGAAACGGAATTTGCCGCGCGGGGCTTTGCCTACTGCGGAACGGAAACCGGAGATGATGTATGCGTTCATGTTCGTTCGTGTTGTCACTCTGAGTTTGTCGAAGTGTTGAGCGTGCCCTTCGGCCGAATGTGCCGCGGGTCGCGCTCGGAGTTTATCCCGGCCAACGAGCCAGGACTGTACTCCTCGGGCTGATTACAGCCCTGCGGGGTACCGCTTCGATCGCTCACGCGGAGTGCGGTGTTACCCATTGTTCTGGTGTTGAAGTTGAAGATGCTTGCGAAAGGTGTCCTCGAATACAGCGAGCTGTTCCATCACCGCATCGAATGCAGGAACGTCCCCATAGAACATGTCGCGCTGCATGCTAACGTAATCCTTCTCCCATTCCTTTCGCGCATCAACTTGTGGGATGATCGAGAAACCTTCACTCATCAAGGCATCGTAGTCCACACTACTGTATCGATAGAAGGTCCGGCGATGGTCTATGATCGCAGCGTAGAGTGAGCGGTCGTGCATTGCACTATCACCAAAGCCCGCCTTATACAGCCTGAACAGGTCGTAGTAATGCCGCGCCAATCTTGGCTTTGGACCTTCCGGGCGTTGGATCAGTACCTCATGAAGCAACAGTGCTTTCTCCAGCATGGTCCGCTCGGCTTGCATCGTGTTCACATCGAAGAGGCCATCTCCGATCGCATCAGGAAATTGTTGATGCACATACGCGCTGATCGGCATTGGTTTGTTCGGCCATGGATCGGCCTTGGCAACCAGTTCGACCTTGATCACAGGACGCAGGTATCCTGTTCCCTCATTGAACAATCTGGGATACCGGAATGAGAAACTGGTCTCTTGGGTTTCGGTTATCGGTGCTAGGTCAACATGCCAATCGGGATCGCTGAGGTCATCCTTGATCGCTTGGCGCAAGGTGGGTATGAGGTCTTCAGAAGTCCGCTGATGACACGCTTTTGAGATACGCTTGACACGTTGTTTGATCTGCGTTGGTGAGTCGGCTTTCATGGGGTCGTTGTCACCAACGAGCTCAAGTGCTTCCCGATCAACCACCAGGTCGATGTCTTCAGAGAACCTCTCGATCAAGCCATGTGCTTTTGACAGAGAGGTTCCGCCTTTGAATGTGAGATGAGGGCCCCATGGATCCAGTGACATGAGTTTGCGCAACAGCCAACAGACCCACAGGTCTTTTTCGATGCTCTGCACGGGCAGGTTCATGCGCCGCGCTGTTTCTTCGAGAAGCGTGCGTTGTTGCGCTTGCTGGAGTGCGAAGTAGCGTTCCATGTTACTCCGGTTCAGCAGCTAGTTTGCGCATGATGTTCGCGATCCAAACAGGAGCTCGGCGGATGTCGGTCAGCATTTCCTTACGTGCTTCCGCGGGCACTCGCTTTCGGAGAATGGTGTATTCTCTATCGCCTACGTGATCCTTGCCGAGGTAGCGAAGTGCTTGTATGATCAAGCCGCCGATCTCTGTGCGAGTCGACAAGAAACGTGTGCTGCTATGGCGAAGAAGAATTTCCGTGCTACCGACCTTCACCTTGCGCGAATGACCATCCGTGAGAAAGACAACGCGCATGGGAACCTGTTCAGAAAGTCCGAGCAAATTCGCAGCGTATGCACCGGCGGGCTGGAGCTTGGTCGCATCACGTCCGGCGAGTGCTCGGGCGACCTTTTCAGGTGAGGGTGAAAGGGTGCCGGCAAGAGGGTCGGTAGCGGGGTAATCGTAAACTCCCGGAGCAAGTCTTCGAATGGTTCCAGCCTTGGCATAACGGGACAAGGATTTGGCCACCGCCGTGTAGGCTCCCAAGTCGCTAAAATCATTCGGGGTGAAGACCGAACCCCTCCCTTTGCCATAGACTCGGCTAATGACCTGATTATCAATCGATATATCTGATTTCATGGCAGTCATTGGTGTCAAACAAAATTACCTAAATGTTTGACCAAGGTTTGGCCATGATTTGAAAGCCCGACCATGCCCCCGCGCTGTCCTCGAAGGCGAGGTCGACCATGGCGCGACGGGCGAAGTCCTTGGAGTATTTCCCCGAATGCTTGCCCAGCAATTCCTGGAAGTGATCGGCGAGCACGCTTTGCAGGGCGTCGCCGGCGGCACGGGTACTGGTCGCGGTGGCCTTGTTCAGGAAGTCGGGCTGGCCGTTCAGGAACTTCTTGATGTCGGCCTCCACTTGCTGGTACGCCTTGGTATGGAATAGCGGGCTCTTTGTCATGCGTCCTGCTCTTGGGTTGCGAACAATTCCAAGTCGTCCGTGTGCGATGGCTTCACCTTGGCTGCGGCTTTGGCTTGCTGCGGCCCTGAGTTGCGTTCCCAGAACACGCCGTCCACGTATCCTTGGATGCTCGGGTCATCGTCGGCCATCCTCAGGCGTTTCTGTGCGAGGCATGCGTAGGTCTCATCGACCTCGATACCCGTGAATCGGCGTCCAAGCTTCTTGGCGACCACGGCCGTGGTGCCGCTGCCGAGAAAGGGGTCGAAGACCACATCGCCCGGACGGGAACTGGCGAGCACAGCTTTGGCCACCAGCTTTTCCGGTTTCTGGGTTGGGTGGTCCGTGTTCTCGGGCATGCTCCAGAAAGGCACCGTCAAGTCCGTCCAGAGGTTGGATGGATGCGTGAGGCGGAAGGACCCCTGTTCGCTGCGGTCCCAGTCCTTCGGTGCGCCGCTCTCATCGGTGTAGGGTGCCACCACCTTGCGTTTCAGCTTCACGGCATCCGCATCGAAGTGGTAGCTATCGCCCATGGTGCAGAACCAGATGTCCTCGCTGCTGTTCTTCCAATTGCTCAAGGCGCCGCGACCTTTCTCGCGTTCCCAGGTGATGCGGTTGCGCACTGTGAAGTAGCGCTCGGCCACGCGCTGAATGGCGGAACTGCTTTTCCAATCGCCGCAGATGTAGATCGATGCTTCGGGCTTCAGCAAACGTACACACTTCGAGAGCCATGCATCCAGCCACTCCGCGTAGTCATTATCCTTCATGGACTTGAAGCGCTCCGCGCCGAAGATCTTGTCCATGTTGTACGGCGGATCCACGAAAAGCAGGTCCGCGAAGGCATCCGGCAAGAGATCAAGGATATTGAAGGTGTCGCCCTCGAGGACCTTATCCGTGACTTCCACTTCCGAAAGTGATTGCGTAGGCTTCAGCAACTGAGAGCGATACTTCGCGCGCTCCTCAGCGCTCAAGTCAATGGTGCGGTTGCGGCCGGCGCGTTGCTTGGGTTGCATCTATGGTGCTTGGGTTTTGTCGGCCTGTGGGCTTTCCGCTGCTATACCTCACGCGGAGTTCGGGATCGGGTGCTGTGAATGAGATCATGTTCCTTCCTTGAATTCAAGTGGAATCGATCCATAGAACCGATGCTGAATCGCTTGCACGGGATCTTCGTTCAGCTCCTTGGAGAAGTAGCCATCTGGTTCCAGCTTGAACTGTGCGTAGTTGATCTTCGCCTTGACGGGCTGTGATGTGTACATGCTATTACCATTGACTAGCCGCACTCGGATCTTGGTCTCGTAGTCGCCTGAATACTTGACCATTCCAAAGACCGCGAATTCACCTGGGTGGATCACCGTTCCCCACCTTCCGTTCCCGCAGAAGTCGAAGGGCTGCCCTTCTATTGGCCTCCAGATTCCGGATGAATCCAATGCTTCTTGGATTGCGAAGAGTCGGCTGTCTTTCCCCCAAATGACCTTCGGCCCGCTCGTTTCATTGTAGAGGTAAGCCGGGTATTGAGGGTCCTTCTTCAAGAATGGATCTTTGAGAATGAACGTCGTCGGGTAATCGATCATCAACTGAAGGCCGTCAGTACTCACAGAGTCGCGGCTTCTCATCATCGCCGTCCCCTTATCAATGAAATCTCCAGGTGGTATGGAGTCCCGTTCATTCTGCAGATAGACCTTGCTGTTGAACTTGAACTTGCCGACATAGCTGACCCATGCGGCATCGAGATGGTCTCTGTGTGCGAGGTGTCCATTCAGAGAGCTGTCGGTCTGCTGGAGTTGAGGAATAGCAAACTTCCGGGGTACTTCCGTTTCAATAGAGGTTGCATGGGGCTGCGAGCATCCTAGTCCGAAGAAGACTGCCGTGATGTAGAGAAGCGACATTCTTCCCTGCGCATTTCGCGTGAGCGATTGCAGCGGAAAGCCCGCAGCGAAGCGAGGACTTGCAGGCCCGGGTCGAAGCCCGGGCTGAACTCCAAACGCGACCCGAGTGCCCTGAGCGGAGCCGAAGGGTGCGAAGGGCATGCCCACCCTTCGGCTCCGCTCAGGGCGGGCAACACTCTGCTTCACCGCATCCGTCAGCTCGTGGCAAGTGGATCCCATCGCGTGATAGGCATTCGCATAGGACAGTCTTGCATCAGGCATCGGACAAGCACTCAATTCCGCAACACCTTCCCGCTCGTAATGATGCTCTGCAACCGCTCCAGCGTCTTCCGCTGCATGCACAATTCCAAGAACGTCTTCCGCTCCAGGTCCAGCAGGTATTG
>JAFDZY010000203.1 GCA_018266685.1 Bacteroidota bacterium | reverse complement strand
TTCACGGAGGAGGAGCTTTCCCGGTTGCGTGCGCCCATCGGCGTACCCGTCCACAGCAAAACGCCGGAAGAGATCGCGGTGAGCATCGCAGCGGAGATTATTGGGGTGAAGAATGGAGGGTAGTTCGTAGTTCCTCGTGCCGTAGGGCCGTTCCAGCAGGGTCCGCTTTTGGCCAGAGGTATTCCCTGGCGTGACCCTGCTGGGACGGCCAGATCGCTATTGGCCAGAGGTATTCCTGGCGTGACCCTGCTGGGACGGCCAGATCGCTATTGGCCAGAGGTATTCCTGGCGTGACCCTGCTGGGACGGCCAGATCACATCTCATTGATGGGCCTTCGGCTCCGCTCAGGCCAAACTCTCCGAGACCCTGCTGGGACGCCAGATCACATCTCATTGATGGGCCTTCGGCTCCGCTCAGGCCAGACTCTCTTTTTGAACAACTGGTAGAGAGTCCATTGGCCTGAGCGGAGCCAAAGGCCCGCCTTATATGTGCACCTCAGGTGGTATATCTCGTTCAACGTGAACCAATCCCTATGCGTTCACCACCCCCAACAACACGGAAGCCCCAGTTGCCCGGGGCTTCCATAGGTCTCACCGGCTTGCGCCGGATCACCTGAAAAGTTGGGCACTTACACGTCCAACTTTGCGTACACCGCGTTCTTCTCGATGAATTCGCGGCGCGGGGGCACTTCATCCCCCATCAACATGCTGAAGATCCGGTCGGCCTCGCCGCCGTTCTCAATGGTCACTTGGCGCAGGGTGCGCGTTTCGGGGTTCATGGTGGTTTCCCAGAGCTGCTCGGCGTTCATTTCACCGAGGCCCTTGTAGCGCTGCACGTGGATGCTGGCATCCTTGTTGCCGGCCTTCATGCGCTCCAAGGTGCGGTCGCGCTCCTCGTCGCTCCAGCAATACACGCCTTCCTTGCCCTTTTTCACCTGGTACAGCGGCGGTGTGGCGATGTACACGTAGCCGTTCTCGATCAGCTCCTTCATGTAGCGGTAGTAGAAGGTGAGGATCAGCGTTTGGATGTGGCTGCCGTCCACGTCGGCATCGCTCATGATGATGATCTTGTGGTAGCGCAGCTTCTCCATGTTGAGCGCCTTGCTGTCCTCCTCGGTGCCGATGTGCACCCCGAGCGCGGTGTAGATGTTGCGGATCTCCTCGTTTTCGTAGATCTTGTGGACCATGGCCTTCTCCACGTTGAGGATCTTTCCGCGCAGCGGCAGGATGGCCTGGAACTCGCGGTTGCGGCCCTGCTTGGCAGTGCCACCGGCGGAATCGCCCTCCACCAGGAAGATCTCGCTCAGTCCGGGGTCCTTGCTTTGGCAGTCCGCCAGTTTGCCTGGAAGGCCCATTCCGCTCATGGCACCCTTGCGCTGCACCATTTCGCGGGCCTTGCGCGCGGCATGGCGGGCGGTGGCGGCCAGGATCACCTTGTCGACGATCTGCCGGGCATCCTTGGGGTGTTCCTCCAAGTAGTTCTCCAGCATCTCGCTCACGGCCATGTCCACCGCGCCCATCACCTCGTTGTTGCCGAGCTTGGTCTTGGTCTGGCCCTCGAACTGCGGTTCCTGCACCTTCACGCTGATCACGCAGGTAAGGCCCTCGCGGAAGTCGTCACCGGCGATCTCGAACTTGAGGTTCTTGGTGGCGCCGCTGTTGTCGGCATATTTCTTCAGTGTGCGGGTAAGGCCGCGACGGAAACCGGCGAGGTGCGTTCCACCCTCGTGGGTGTTGATGTTGTTGACGTAGGAGTGCAGGTTCTCCGTGTAGGAGTCGTTGTACATCATGGCGATCTCCACGGGGATGCCCTGCTTCTCGCCTTCCATGTAGATCACGTCCTCGATCAGGGGCAGGCGGGTACCGTCGAGGTATTTCACGAACTCCACCAGTCCCTTTTCACTGAAGAAGGTTTCGCTGCGGAAGCTGCCGTCCTCCTGCGTGGTGCGCTCGTCGGTAAGCATCAGGCGGATGCCCTTGTTCAGATAAGCCAGCTCCCGCAGGCGCGCCGCAAGTGTGTCGAAGTTGTACTCCGTAACCTGGAAAATGGATTTGTCCGGCGTGAAGGTCTGGGTGGTTCCGCGGTGGTCGGCGGTGCCGGTTTCCTTCACGGCGTACAGGGGCTTGCCCATGGCGTACTCCTGCCTGTAGCTCTTGCTGTCGCGGAACACCTCCGTGGTCATGTGCTCGCTGAGGGCGTTCACGCAGCTTACGCCCACGCCGTGCAGGCCGCCGGATACCTTGTAGCTGTCCTTGTCGAACTTGCCGCCGGCGTGGAGTACGGTCATCACCACTTGCAGGGCGCTGACGCCCTCCTTGGGGTGGATGCCCACGGGGATGCCGCGGCCATTGTCACTTACGCGGATGCTGTTGCCGGGGAGGATGTTCACCTCAATGTGGTCGCAATGGCCGGCCAAGGCCTCATCAATGGAGTTGTCCACCACCTCGTACACCAAATGGTGCAAACCTTTCACGCCGATGTCGCCGATGTACATCGCGGGCCTCTTCCGCACGGCTTCCAAACCTTCCAACACTTGGATGCTGTCCGCTCCATAGCCCGCCGCCGACTTCTTCTTCGCTTCGCTCATTTGCGCTGTCTCTGCCATTTTTACTGGGATCAACCTCCCTTTTTTGGAAGGCACGCGAAGATACCGCCAAAAGGGGTTCGATCCGCTCCGGATTTCAGTATTGGCGCGGCTTCTTGGCTCTTTTTACCAACAAGATCGGGCCTCTTGTTGAAAACCCTCGGAAGGCTTCCGGCGGGAAAGAAAAAAAGGGGTTTCTCCCTTGCTGATTCCCAAGCGATTATGCCAATTGGCCCTTAAATCTCATCCCGTCCATTGTTACCGCAGGGTCACCACTTTCGCATCGCAGAGCATGACTGGAGTGGGAGACCGCTGCGGGAGCATTGGTGGTTATTGAATGTAGAAATGGTGTTGGAGCAGCTCAAAAGGCAAACGTGGCACCACCCAGGAACAGGGTACGCTGTACCGGGTAATTGTACCAACGTTGGTACTTGCTGGCGCTGAGGTTGCTCACGTCCAGGAACACGCTGAGGCGCTTGGTGTAGCGGTATTCCAAGCCCAAATAGAGGTCCACGTAGCCTTTCAGGTCCACGGAGGTGGGCGCAGTGGAAAGGTCGTTCCAGTTGGAGGGCACGGTCTCCGCAGCCTTCCGTGCACCGTTGAACTGGGCTTCGAGCTTCAGCAGCAGCTTGTCCTGGAAGTCGTAAACAGCGCCCAGGTTGATGGTGTAGGTGGGCAGGTTCCAGGCTTCGGCCTGCACCTTGGAGTTGTAGCTGAAGATGTGGAGCGCCCCGTGTACGTTGATGTGCTCATCGTGGCTATACCGCAGTTCCCCGCCGAGGTCCAGCTGGTCCACGCGGTCGTACACGGGGATGAAGCGGTCGCCGTAGCCCACGCTGTCGTATACGTTGGCCATGCCGATGAACAACGGACGGTCCTTGGTTCGGCTCTTGCTGACGCGCACATCGAAGCCCACGTCGCGGCTCAGGCTGCCGCGCAGGCCTCCGTACAGGTCGTACATCAAGCTGCTGTTGGCCAGCACCGGGGCGCCGGTCAGGAACGGGTTTTCGGTGCTGAGGCTGCGCAGGCTGTTGCGGATGCGCCTGCCGTCCACTCCGGCATAAGGCACCAGGATGTCATCGAAGAGCCGGTACTGGGCGTAGGCCTGCGGATAGAAGTGGAAGGTGGTCTTGCCCATCGCATCCACATAAATGCCTGCGCCCACGCGCACCAGGTACTGCCCGTTGGTGGTGCTCACGAAGGGCGAAATGCCCACCATGGTGCCGTTTTGCCGCAGGTCCGGCAGGCTGTCGCGCCCGCCCCTGTACGAGTTGTTGTCAATGAGGATCTCACCGCCGTAGGTCTCCGGCCCTTGCTCCATGGAGAGCTTGGCATTGAGCTTCACGTTCAGCTCGCGGCTCTTGGAGAGGTTGGTGAAGTTGTGCACCTCCAGGCCTGCATCGTGCGCCAATTTGGTGCTGTCCTTGAACAGGCTTTTCACGCGCAGTGCGAAGCCGATGTCGTTGTACACTTGCTTGCGTGCGTCCTCCGGTGCGTTTCCCTTGCGGGTGATCAGGTTCTCCAGGCTGTCCGTGGCATCATAACCGTAGTAGCTGATCCTGCGCCGGTCGTAGAAAGCTTTTCCAGTCACTTCGTGGTGGCGCAGGTAGGCGGTGTAATAGCCGTCCAGGTTGTTGAAGCTGTAGTCGCTGGGGCCCCGTTCATCAATGCCGCCATTGCTGCTCATGTGCTTGTAGTGCAGCCCGTATCCATTGGCCTTGGAACGGGTTTGATCGTAGTAGAACTCCACCAACGGCGTGGTGTACAGGCCGAAGCCCGCTTTGATGAACCCTTTGTAGAGCTTCTCCTGGGCCAGCTGGATGTTGAGGCGTGCCGCCTCGATGCTGTCCACGTGGGCGGGCACCTCCCCTTTTACATTGAGCAGGTTGTAGGTGATGGATTTCGCCGGCAGGATGGTATCGTAGGACTGCGGCCGCAGGTCGATCTTGTGTACGTCGGCGAGCGTGGGGTTGTAAATGCCGTTGATGTAGTACTCCTCGCCCGTTTGTGCCCGCAGGCCCGCAACGGCGCATACGGCCAAAGCGGCGGCAAAGCTCCTTGCGGACAGGTGCATGGTCTTCGTGCTCATTGGTTGCCGGGCGTTTGGAGCGTGTCACTGCCCGCAGTGGTTCCTTCCTTGATGTTGGCCAAGCGTTGCGCGGCCTGTTGTACCAGGTCCGGTTCCGTGCAATGGTCCACCACGCTTTGCAGGGTGGCCTTGGCTTGGAACAGGTCGTTCATGCCCACGTACACGTCGCCGAGCAGAATGAAGCCCTTGGCTTTCCAGTGGTCGTAGCTGGGGAACTTCTTCACTAAGCTGAACACCTCGGATTCCGCATCCTTGTAACGTTTCTGGAGGTAGCGCACATAGGCCATGTTGTATGCGGCCTCCGCGCCATTGACGTTCTTGGAGCTGGCGGCAATGCCCTTGAACTGGGTGTATGCGGCATCCAGGTCGTTGGCATCAATGGCACCCTTGGCCTGGGTAAGACCAGCCTCGGCTTTCAGGTCGGCGTTGGCATCGGCGTTGGCCAACACGGCCTTGGCGGCATCGGCGGCATCGGCGGAGCGGCCCAGTTGTGTGAGGCAGCGCATGCGGCCGGCCTGCCCGGCCAGGATGTTCACCGGCAAGCTGGCGGTTTGGGCCAGCTGCGTGAAGTAGTCCAGCGCGCCTTCCCAGCGTTTGTCGGTGTAGAGGATCTCGCTGGCCGCAGTGAGCGCAGGCTCCATGAACTGGCCACCGCCACCGGCGATCACCTTTTCGAAACCGGGCAGCGCTTCATCGTACTTCTTGGCACGGTACAGGCAATCCGAGGCATGGAATTCGGCATTCAGCACGTAGGCACCCTTGGGGTACTTCGCCAAGTAGTCGCGGAAGGCGCCGATGGCCTGGTCGCACTTGCCGTCGAAATAGAGCTGTTCCGCGCTGCGGAAGTATTTCTCGTCCAGGTCCAGCGTGGAGGGGTCCACGAAGGAGAGCGTCTTCACGTACGCCTCGTAGCCGGCCATGTCTCCGCGCTGGGAGTAGATGCTTTCGATGCCGGCCAGGGCATCGCGCGAGCCGTCCATGGTGGGGTACTTGGCCACCACGGCCTTGAAGCCTTCCATGGCCTTGTCGGTGCGCCCTTGGCGTTTGTCAATGAGGGCGCTCTGCAGCATGCTCTTCTGCACGTGCGGCGAGTTGGGGTGCTGGGTGACCACTTGCCGGTAGAATTCCAGCGCATCAGCATCCTTCTCCAGGCTGATGTAGGTTTCGCCGAGCTGGAACTTGGCATCGGCGGCGTACTGGGTGTTTGGTTGCTCGCGCAACAAGGCCTTCAGTGTGGCGATCTTCTTGTCGTATTGCTTTTCCAGTCCTTGGCACACGCCCTTCTGGTACATGGCGTAATCCTTCGCCGCAGCATTGTTGGCGATGGCCTTGTCGTACCAGGCCACGGCATTGGCGTTGTCCTTCATCACATAGTAGCAATCACCGGTACGCACCATGGCGTCGTTTCGCTGTGCCTTGGGCAGCGCGGCATTGTCTATGGCGCGGCGGAAGGAGGTGGCTGCCTCCCCGTAGTTCTTCTGTTTGAAGAAGGCGTAGCCCATGCTGTAGCCAGCCTGCTCAAACAACGCGGAAGCGTATGCACCGCCGGCGTTCCGCACATCATCGTACTTGGCCAGCGCCGCATCGTAGTTGCCCATGGCGTAGTTGGCCTCACCGGCCCAGAAGTGTGCCTGCACGGTAACCTGCTGGTCCACGGGATATAGAAGTGCTTTCTTGAAAAAGGCCAGTGACTCCGGGAACTTCCGGCCTTCATACAGTTCAACGCCCCGGTCGAAGGCCAGCTTCTGGTAAGCTTCCTTCAGGCGGAGGTCCTTGTCCTTGATGGCGTCCAGCGCGGTGAGGGCGGCCTCGTAGTTCTTTGTTTTCAAGTACACGTCCAGCAGGAATTCCTGGGCTTCATCATGGCGCGGGGAATTGGGGTACTTGGCCATGTAGTCGCGCAGGGCGATGATGGCTTCGTTGTAGGGATCGAAGGAGAGTTCGTAGGCGAGCTTGGCGTAATTGAAGAGCGCATCCTCGGTGATCTTCGGGTCGTTGCCCAGGTCATAGGCTTTTTTGAAGGCGTTGCGGGCATAGTTCTTCTGGTCCAGTTTCAGGTAGCAGTCGGCGAGCTGGTACGCGCTGAGCTGCGCCAGGCTGTCGGTGCTGTTGTTGATCACCTGGGTATACTGCTGCATGGCCTGCTGGTACATGCCGTTCTGGTAATAGGTGTAGGCAGCGATGTAGCGGTCGCCGCGCTCCAGGCCGGTGCGTTGCAGGCTTTTCTCAATGTACGGCAATGCCTCCTTGTATTGTCCGGTGCGGTAGTAGGCTTCGCCCGCCAACCGGTTGATGTCGCCGGTGTGCTTGGCACCGTCGGGATCGGCCAGCAGCGGCTTGGTGTACTCCAGCAGGGCATCGTAATGGCCTTGCAGGAACTTGATCTGGGCGATGTAGTAGGGCACCACGCGGCCGAAGGCGGCATCGTCCTTCAGCTTTTCAAAGCCTTCCAGGGCTTCGGCGTAGTTGCGCTTCACGTAGTTGATGTGCGCATTGTAGTAGGTGGCCGGCGCGGCATAGAGGCCGGGGCCGTCCTTCACTTTGGCGAATTCCACCTGGGCCTTGTCCACCTGCCCGTCCTGGAACAGGGCATATCCCTTCTTGAAGGTGAACTCCGTGCGGTCGCTTTCGCCAAGGGCGGATGGATCCACCTTGGCGGCCCATGCCAACGCATCCTGCCAGCGTTTGCCGTTGAAGTAATGGCGGAACAACTCCAACTGCACGGCCTCCACATGGAAGTTTTCGGGGTGCGCGTCGATGAAGGCGAGCAGGCGGTTGGCGGCATCGCCGTGGAACAGGCGCACGGAGCTGATGGCCCCCCAGAACTCGGCCTCGGTGCGCAGGTCGGCATGTTCATCGCGCACCTGGCCGGCGATGCGGTCGAACTCGTATAGGGCTGCGCCATACTGGGCCTTGTCAAAGAGCTCCATGGCGTGGGCCAGCGGCGCGTAGGGTTGTTCATAGTGCGCGGGTCGCTGGGCCTGCGCGGTGCTACCGGCCGCGATCAGCAGGGCCGGGACCGACAGCCGCAGGAAGGAGGTGCGGAATGGCATCATCATTAGCCTTGCAAAGGTCCGGGGCCTGTTGCCGCACGCCGTGGGGGAACACCGTACTTATCCACGCCGGCATGTTCACCTTCACCGGCCGTTTGTTGGAACATTGGCAGGGATAACGTGGAAAGGCCGCCGGGAATTTTCTTCCTTTGGGCGGATCCCGAAAAAATTGCCCGATGGCCGAATCATCCACCATCATCGAATTGCATGATGCGCGCATCTTCCAACAGGAAAACCTGGTGCTGAACCACGTGGACCTCACGGTGCACGCCGGTGAGTTCATTTATTTGGTGGGGCGCACGGGCAGCGGCAAGAGCAGCCTGATGCGCACGCTGTACGGCGACCTGCCCTTCAAGGAGGGCGAAGGCCACGTGGCAGGCTTCGACCTGCGGAAACTGAAGCGCCGGCAAGTGCCCTACTTGCGGCGGAAGATCGGCATCGTGTTCCAGGACTTCCAGTTGCTGGGCGACCGCAGCGTGAACGAGAACCTCACCTTCGTGATGCGCAGCACAGGCTGGAAGGATCAGCGGGACATGGACCGCAAGGTGCAGGAGGTGCTAGAAAAGGTGGGCCTTGGCAACAAGGGCTACAAGATGCCGCACGAGCTGAGCGGCGGCGAGCAGCAGCGCGTGAGCATTGCACGCGCCTTGGTGAACGACCCGGAGCTGGTGCTGGCGGACGAGCCCACGGGCAATTTGGACCCGGAGACCACGGCGGAGATCGTGGAGCTGCTTTACACCATCAGCCAAGGCGGGCGCTGCGTGCTGATGGCCACGCACGATTACACCCACATGAAGAAGGTGAACGCCCGGGTGGTGCGCTGCGAGGACGGCAAGTTGCTGGAAATGGGCGCGGCGCGCGCCGGGGAGCAAGCAGCTCAGTAGATCGCGGACAGGATCGCGCCGGCGTTCCGTTTGTTGCAAAAGCGCTGCTCCAGCACGCGGATGCGTTCTTCCACTTGTGCACCGCTTGCGGGCGTGGCCATGCAGGCCTGGATGCTCAGGCGCATGGTTACGGGGTCATCATGCACGCGGCAAAGGCTTTCCAGGCCGGTATCCTGCACCATGGGGCTGTTGCACACCACATGGCGGCCTTGGAACAGGCAGAGCAGCAGCTTCAGCTTGATGCCCGTGGCCTGGAAGGTGGGCAATACGTTCACTTGGGCCGCACGCACCAACGCGGTGATCTCAGCCGTGGGGATGTTCTCGCGCAGCTTCACGTTGTTGGAGCGGGCCACGGCGCTGCGCAATTCGGGACTGGCACCGCGCCCGGCGATCACCAGGGGCACGGGCAGGCCGCGGAACACTTCGTTCACCAAGTAAAGTGCAGCCTTATCGTTCTCCGGCACACTGAGTGCGCCGTGGTACAGGCAGAAATCGCCCAAGCCCGGCGGTACTTCCACTTGGTTGCCGGGATGGAAGGCCGGCACATGGAGCACGTTCCTGAAATGCGCGGCGAAGTAGCGCTGGTCACCGGGGGAAATGGCCAGGATGCCGTCCGCCTCGCTGAGCACCGCCTCGAACTTGCGGAGCTTGCGCGCCTCCTGCACAAAATAGGCCCGTTTGAACGTACTACTTTCGGCTTGTGCCAGCGCCTCATAGTAGTCATGCTCTACGTTGTGCGCGCGCACGATCCGCCTTCGCCCCAACAGGCGCGGATCGCCGAGGTGGAAGCAGGAGTGCAGGCCCTCGAAGAGGATGGGGTGGCGGTCCAGGCACAGGCGGTCCACCAGCTCCTCACTGCGGCGGCTCACCACCACGTAGGGCAGGCTGTTCAGCAATTGGTGCTTGCCGGTATCACGCTTGTAATAGTGGACACTTTCGCAGATCTCGGCGAGCTCCGGTGCCTCTCCCCGCCCATATTCAAAGCAGTGCAGGTGGATCTTCACGCCCAGTTCCGCCAAGGCCTTCGCCTTGTAGTACACATCGATCACCCCGCCGTAATCCGCCGGCCAGGGCACATCAAAACTGACGATATGCAAATGCGGTTCAGCCAAGGTCTTCGAGGATCGACTGCAACTTGGCGGCTTCCTGCGCGCCATCCAGCTTCCGGGCCGCGAATGTAGCGTTCCGCCGCAGCACGGCGCAGCGTTCCGGATCGTCCATCAGGATCCGGACGGCCTGCGCGATCGCAGTGGGGTCCGCCTTGGGCAGCACCACGCCGCAATCATTGCCGCGCACGATGGCCGCCACCTCCGGCAGGTCGGTGGCCAGCACGGGGATGCCCGCATGCATGTAATCAAAAAGCTTGTTGGGCAGGCTGAAACGGTAGTTGAGGTTGGTGTCCTTGTCCAGCGTAAGTCCGAGGTCGGCGTTGCGCGTGTAGTCCATCATGCGGGCATAGGGCATCTTGCCCATCAGGCGAACGCGGTCTTCAAGCGCATGCTCGTTCACCAACCGTTGCAGCACGGGCCAGGCATCACCCCCGCCGATGATCAGCAACAGGCAATCAGGCAGCGACTGCATGGCCAGCACGGCTTCCTCCGCGCCGCGGTCCACGTTGATGCCTGAGCCTTGGAGCACGAGGATGGGTTTGTCTGCCGGCAGGTCCAATGCCTCACGGCTTGGCAACAGGCCAAGTTCGCGCGGCATGGGGATGTTGCGCACCACGTGCAGCTCTTTTCCGTACCGCTGCTTGTAAGCATCAGCGATGCTTTGGTTTACGGTGATCACCGTGCGCAGCTTGGGAAAAATCCATCGTTCGATGGCCAGCCACACGGCCCGCACGCGGGGGCGCTGCACCAGCTCCGGCACTTCGGTGAAGAACTCGTGCGTGTCGTACACCAGCCTTTTTCCCCGGATGCGGGCTGCCAAGAAGTTGGGCAGCAGGGTGTCCAGGTCGTTGCTGAAGAACACCGTCCCTGCGCAGGGTCCGCTATTGGCCGGAGGCATCGTTTGGCGTGACCCTGCGGGGACGGGGGATGGTGACCCTGCGGGGACGGCGAGCAGCAGGAAGAAGAGCCGCAGGTTGTATTCCACATAAAACAGCGGTCCCTTGTTGAAGAGCAGCCGCATGCGCCGGGTGCCGTACGGCCGCTCCAACGGCAGGCTGCCGGGCAGTTTGCGGCCCACCAGCAGCACGTCGTAGCCCAGCTCCTGCAGCACGGTGCAGGTGCGGTGTACGCGGTTGTCCGTGGCCAGGTCGTTGGTCACGCTGACGATCGCGCGTTGAAAGGGCGGCGGCATCGGGCCAAAGTAAACGCGGGGAAGGCCTGTTCATGCGGATCACATTATCTTTGATTGCCATGAAAGACAAAGCGGCATTGCTGAAGCGGATCACCGTGGATGACCGGATCTGCAACGGAAGACCGGTGATCCGTGGAATGCGCATCACGGCCCAGACCATTTTGGAATTTCTGATGGCCGGAACTTCGGAAGAAGAAGTGCTGAAACAGTACCCGATGTTGGAGCGGGACGACCTGGATGCCTGTCGGCAATTCGCGATCTCATTGATGGCCAACAAGTATTCCGTGAAGGGCATCGCCGCGTGACATGCCCAAGTATCTAATCGACGCCAACCTGCCGCGTTGGTTCAGCCAGTGGAACAGCACGGAATACACACACCAGCACGACATCAATCCGGCTGAACATGATCACGAGATCTGGGAGCATGCCAAAGCCAATGGCCTCACGATCATCAGCAAGGACAGCGATTTTTCAAGCAGGATCTTATTGAGTTCACCACCGCCGAAAGTGATCCATGTCAGGCTCGGCAACATGGATCTTCGCCATTTTCATGAAGCAATCGGGCGCTGCTGGGAAGATGTCCTGCGAATGAGCGAAACCCACAAGCTGGTGATCGTCCATGCCGATCGAATTGAGGGTGTGGAATAGAAAGAGTCGTTGACTACCGCACACATATTCACGTTGAAACTGCGGCATCATCGGACCAAAGCAAACACGGAAGGAAGGGGTAAACTTGCGCGCCGGAACCTACCGGCCCTGCCATGGAAATCTTCCGCGACTTCAACCTCAAGCCCTTCAACACCTTCCACGTGCCGGCGCGGGCCGCGCGGATGGCGCGCTTCCGCAACGTGGAGGAACTGCGCGCCCTGCTGAGCGACCCCGAACTGAAAGACCTGCCGCGCTTAGTGTTGGGCGGCGGCAGCAACGTGCTCTTCACGCAGGATTGGCCCGGGGTGGTGTTGCTGAACGAGATCGACGGCATGGAGCTGCTGCTGGAGACCGATGAGGCGGTGATCGTGCGGGCCGGAGCGGGCATGGTGTGGCACAACTTCGTGTCCTACTGCGTGGACCAAGGCTGGGGCGGCGTGGAAAACCTGTCGCTGATCCCCGGCCGTGTGGGCGCGGCTCCCATGCAGAACATCGGCGCTTACGGAGTGGAGATCAAGGAGCCGTTCCATCACCTCGAAGCGCTGCGCATCAGCGATGGCGAAGTGGTGCGCTTCGACACGGCCGCCTGCCGTTTCGGCTACCGCGAAAGTTTCTTCAAGCGTGAGGGCAAGGGGCAGTACATCATCCTTTCAGTGGCCTTTCAGCTGAAGAAACACCCGCAACTGCACACGCACTACGGTAGCATCAAGGCGGAGCTGGACAAGCGCGGCATCACCTCCCCCACCATCCGCGACGTGAGCGAGGCGGTGATCGCCATCCGGCGCAGCAAGCTGCCGAACCCCGAGGTGTTGGGCAATGCCGGCAGTTTCTTCAAGAACCCGGTGGTGCCTGCGGAAATGGCCGAGCGCATCAAGGCGGCACATCCGGACCTCTCCTCCTACCCCGCCGGTGATGGACAGGTGAAGTTGGCTGCCGGGTGGCTGATCGAAAAAGCCGGATGGAAAGGCTTCCGCGAGGGCAACATCGGCGTACACAAGGACCAGGCGCTGGTGCTGGTGAACTACGGCGGCGGCACGGGCACCGAAGTGTTCGCGCTCTCCACGCGGGTGCTGGAAAGCGTGAAGGAGAAGTTCGGCGTGGAGCTGGAGCGCGAGGTGAACATTGTTTGAGCGTGGCGAACCCCTGAAACGCACGCGAAGACGCAAAGGCGCGAAGAAGTCCCAACAGAGGCATTTCCACGGGGTCCTAAGCCTGGGCTTCAGGGCTATCGCCTCATCATACTGCGCCTGGCGGCGCTTCTCCAATACTTGGGCGAACCACGGATCCACACGGATGGACACGGATCGCGAACGTCTCCGGTTATCGGACGCAAAGGCGTGGCTCACTTTCCACATCGCGTATTTATCAGTGTGCATCAGCGTTCATCCGTGGTTAAGAATTCGGGAGAGCCGCGACCGCAGGGGCGCGCAAGAGGCGATAGCCTTGGCCTGGGCTTCACTTCCGGCGCTTCTTTCTTTCCTTCGCAACCTCAATCCATGCCCATGTTCCGTCGCGCGCTATTGTTGATCGCCGTCCTTGGCACCACCCTGCTTCCCGCACAGGAGAAGCACAAGCTCACCCTCACCGACGCCATCCTCAAGGGGCGCGAGTACTACCCCGAGCAAGTGCAGGCCCTGCAATGGATCAAGGGCACCAGCAACTACTGCTTCATCAAGGACAACCAGCTGGTGCAGGGCAGTGCGAAGGGCAAGGATGCCGTGCTGGCCACGGTGGAGGACCTCTCGCGCGGGCTGTCCGCAGGCGATAGCGTGAAGCGCTTCCCCCGGGTGGAATGGACCGATGCCAAGACCTTCCTCTTCCAGCTTGGCGCACGCACGTATGCGTACGATGCCGCGAGCAAAACCAGCGCGCTGCGCTTCACCCTGCCCGCTGATGCGGAAAATGAGGATCACGACGAAGCCTACCGCCACATAGCCTTCACGCGCGGCGAAAACCTGTTCATCGCGGGGCCGGACAGCATCACGCAGGTCACCTTCGACGGCACCGACGGCATTGTGAACGGCAAGAGCGTACACCGCGAGGAGTATGGCATCACCAAGGGCACCTTCTGGAGCCCCGACGGCAGCAAGCTCGCCTTCTACCGCATGGACGAGACCATGGTGACGCCCTACTACGTGGAAGACATCAGCACCACGCCCAGCACCTTCAAGAAATTCCGCTACCCCATGGCGGGGCAGACCAGCCACCACGTAACGCTTGGCGTGTACGACCTGCACACGGGAAAGACCGCGTTCATCACGCCGGAAGGACCACTGGACCACTACCTCACCAACATCAGCTGGGACCCGGACAACGAACACGTGCAGATCATCGTGCTGGACCGCGCCACGGACCATTTCCGCGTGGAACGCTTCGATGCCGCAACGGGCAAGGCCGAGCGCACGCTCTTCGAGGAGCGCAACGACAAATGGCTGGAGCCCGAGCACCCGCTCACCTTCCTGAAGACGCAGCCCACGCGCTACATCCACTGGAGCCAGCGCGACGGCTGGTGGCACCTTTACCTGTACGACACCAAGCTGGGCATGGTGCGCCAGCTCACCAAGGGAAATTGGGTGGTGAAGGACATCTTTGGCTTGGATGCCAAGGATCGCAACGTGTTCGTGGAAGGCACCGCACCGATCGACCCCAGGGACCCGAAGGGCGCGATGGAAACACACTTGTACCGCGTGGAGCTCGCCACGGGCAAAACGGTGCGGCTCACTGCGGAGGCAGGCACGCACAGCGGGCAACTGAGCACGGACGGCCGCTACCTGATCGACCGCTGGAGCAGCCTCACGGTGCCGGGCGTCACCGAAGTGCTGGACGCCGCCACGGGCAAGCGCGTGAAGACGCTGCTGGCCAGCCGCGACCCGATGGCCCAAGTGGCCAAGGGCAACATTGAATTCGTGCAGGTGCCCGGAGAAAACGGCGATGTGCTCAACGGGCGCATCATCAAGCCCAGCTTCTTCCAAAGCCGCGACCAATACCCGGTGATCGTGTACACGTACAACGGCCCGCACGTGCAGCTGGTCACCAACAGTTTTCTCGGCGGCGCGCAGCTGTGGATGATCGAGGCGGCGGAGCGCGGCTACATCGTCTTCACCGTGGACGGCCACGGCAGTGGCAACCGGGGCAGGGACTTTGAACAGGTGATCTACCGCCAGCTCGGCATCACCGAGGTGAAGGACCAACTGCACGGCGCCGACTACCTGAAAAACCTGCCCTACGTGGACAGCCGCCGCATGGCGGTACATGGCTGGAGCTTCGGCGGGCACGTCACCGAAGCCTTGATGCTGCGCGCGCCGGGCGTGTTCCAGGTGGGCGTGGCCGGCGGCGCGGTGCAGGACTGGCGCTTGTATGAGGTGATGTACACCGAACGCTACATGGACACGCCGCAGGAAAACCCGAAAGGCTACGAAGAGACCGCCCTGCCGCCCATCGCCGACCAATTGCGCGGCAACCTGCTGCTGATCCAGGACAACATGGACGTTACCGTGGTGCCGGAACATGCACTGCGCTTCCTGAAAAGCTGCGTGGACAAGGGCGTGTACCCGGACTTTTTCTACTACCCCGGCCATGAGCACAACGTGCGCGGCAAGGACCGTGTGCATTTGTACACGCAGATCTTGGATTACATCGACCTGCAACTTGGTGTGAAGAGGTGAAGGCAGTGGAGGCAGTTGTTAGTTGTCTGTTGTTAGGGCATAGTTCGTGGTTCGTAGGGAAGAACTGACGGTCGTCTTGCTGTGGACACGTATCCAGGACCCATGCGCGGAGTGGCATGCGCGTGGCATTCGGTCCTGGCGACCACGGCGGGATCGTACAAAAGCGAAATTCAATCCTCCCCGAAGCGTCGGTCAAGGCATCACAACCAAGCGCTGGACGGCGTTCTGCACTCCGGTAGCTCGCACCAGGTACGTGCCCGGTGAAATCCCCTCCAAGGGCAACCGCTGCGCGGCAAGCGGCAAGGACCACTCGCGGACCATGCGCCCCGTGGCATCCGTCAGCACCAGCCCGTCGGCCATGGCTCCTTCCCCACCGATGCGGATCTCCACGCTGCCATGCGCGGGATTGGGCCACAGCTCGAACACGGGCTGCGCCTTCATTTCATGAATGTCCACGGGCCCCGCCGGAATGGCCAGCGCTGCCGTAGTGCCGATGGCCAGCCGTGTGAGATTCGTCCAATATGCCGTGTCCATGTACTGCAGCTTGTCCGTTGGCGAATGGTAGTGCGGGTTGGGGTCGTTGTCGAAATCCTCGATCAGCAGGATGGCCCCGTAGCCTTCGCTCCAGAACGACGCATGGTCGCTGTACGTCTCGCCGGGGTTGTTCACCGCGATCGGCAGGTTCAGCCCGTAAGTGGTGTTCACCAGCACCATGGAATCCTTGATGGCGATGCTGTTGCCTACGGCACGCGTGTGGATCCGCAGCAGGCCGTCCCCGTTGCCGTCGTACCCGATGGCGTCCATGTTCACCACGGCGGTGATCTGTTCATCGTTCCCCGCTGCGGCGCTGGCGTAATAGGCACTGCCCAGCATGCCCTGCTCCTCCTTGTCCCACAGGGCAAAGACCACCGTGTTTTCAAACTCCTGCCCGGCCATCACGCGCGCCGCCTCCAGCACGGCGCACACGCCGCTTCCGTCATCGTCCGCGCCGGGTGCGGTGGTGCCGCCGGGCATGGCGTCGTAATGCGCGCAAATGATCACCTTTCGCTCCGGATGCAACAGGCCGGGCTTCTCCGCCAGCACATTGGCACCGTTGCCGCTGAACGCCTGCACCGTTGGCGCATAGCCCATCCGCGTGAACGCCTGCTGCAGCCATGCCTCCGCCAGCGCATTGCCCGGCTGAAAGGAATTCCGCGAGAGGATGGTCTGCGGGCCGCTGCCCACGTCCACCGCCACTTGGCCGGTAAGCCGCTGCGCCCGCCACACTAATGAATCCGTGTTCACGGCATCCAGTATTTGCTGAACAGCAGGACTCTGCGCCAGGGCAGGGAACACGTTCAACAAACACGCCAGCAGCAGGACCATGCCGTTCCGCATGGCCGAAAGTTAGCTTCCCCGGCAGTGCCGAACTTTGCCCCATGGCCGCCACCCTCACCGTCCGCAACATGGTCTGCGCCCGCTGCGTGGCCGCCGTGCAACGCATCCTGGATGCGCAAGGCTTCCCGGTGATGCACATCGACCTCGGTGAGGTGGAACTGGAACAAGAGCCCACCGCCGCCCAGCTCACCGCCCTTGGCGAAGCCCTGCAACGTGAAGGTTTCGAGCTGGTCAGCAGCCGCGACGCCGCCACCATCGCCCGCATCAAGGCCGCCATCGTGAAGCTCGTTCACCACAGCGACGAGGCCGCGCCGAAGGTGAAGCTCAGCGAACTGCTCAGCGACGCACTTCACAAGGACTACTCCAGCCTCTCCGCGCTCTTCACCCAGGTGGAAGGCATCACCATCGAGCAGTTCTTCCTGCTGCAACGCTTGGAGCGCGTGAAGGAACTGATCCGCTACGACGAGCTCACCCTCAGCGAGATCGCCTTCCGCACCGGTTTCAGCAGCGTGGCCCACCTCAGCGCACAGTTCAAGAAGCTCACAGGAATGACGCCCTCGGCGTTCAAGGGGATGGGGCATGGGCGGGTGGGGCTGGACCGGGTGGGGTGAGGAGGAACAACCACGGGTGTCCATTCACCACGGATGCACATGGATGGACACGGATGATGACCTCGTTGTCCAACCCATCGATCCTTGCTGCCCTGAGCCCGTCGAAGGGCAGCTGCCCCCCATCACCCACTGGCTATTGCCTATCTTTGAGCAACATCAGGGCACATGAAAACCACAAGGGAGCTCACCGCCATCATTGAGCGTGAAGGCAACGGCTATGTGAGCCTGTGCCCCGAACTGGATGTGGCCAGCCAGGGCGATACCATCGAAGAAGCACGCGCCAACCTGGTGGAAGCCCTGGAGTTGTTCTTCGAAACGGCCTCTCCCGGCGAGGTGCGCGAGCGCTTGCATGAGGAAGTGCTGGTGACCCGTGTCCGTATCGCGGTGTGATGCGTACATTGAGCGGGAAGGAAGTGTGCGCGATCTTGAAGAAGCACGGCTTCGAGCAGGTGCGCCAGCGCGGCAGCCACATCATCATGCAGAAGCAGGTGCCAGGTTCCACGATCACCGTGCCGGTGCCGGACCACAAGGAACTGCGGATCGGAACCTTGATGTCCATCATCCGCCAAAGCCAGTTGGACCGTTCGTTGTTCGCGTGAGCGGCGACATGGCCCTCCTCCGCGCGCAGCGCCTGTCCCGCACGGACGGTTCAAGAAGCTCACGGGCATGACGCCCTCGGCGTTCAAGGGGATGGGGAGCGGGAGGAGGGGCGTGGATAGGGTGGGGTGAGGGCACGCATCCCTTACGTCCATTACTTCCCTACGGCATTTCCTGATCGCAAGCCGGGAAGTACTTTGCGAGGCCAACTTCCGCATACTGTTCTGCCCGAATGCCAAAGCCATCCTTATTTCCTTCCACACCGAAACAAGTCGCGCACGACTCCGCCATCCGCGACAACCGCCAGCACGGCCGTGTGGGCGAATGGCTACAGCAGGTGATGGCCACCGGCTCCAAGCTCAGCATCGTCAGCGCCTACTTCACCGTGAATGCCTATGCGCATTTGCGGGGGGAGCTGGACGGCATTGAAAGCCTGCGTTTCCTCTTCGGCGATCCGGCCTACCTGCGGATCAAGGATGCCGACAAGGGCGAGCGCTCATTCAGCATCACCGATGAGGGCTTGGCCATGGTGGCCCAAATGCAGCAGCGCGCCATCGCCAAAGCGTGTGCGGACTGGCTGGAACAAAAGGCCGAGATCCGCTCACTGGTGAAGCCCAAATTCCTGCATGGCAAGCTCTACCATGTGGCCAATCCGAACAAGACCGAGGAAGCCCTTATGGGCAGCAGCAACTTCACCGCGCACGGCCTTGGCTTTGGTACCGCGTCCAACATGGAACTGAACATGGTGATCAATGATCGCCGGGACCGGGAGGAGCTCAAGCAGTGGTTCGAGGAACTGTGGAACGATGATACGGGCTTGGTGGAGGATGTGAAGGAGCGTGTGTTGGCCGACCTGCACGAGCTGTACATGGACACGGCCCCGGAATTCGTGTACTTCAAAACGCTTTTCCACGTCTTCGCCAAATTCCTGGAGGACCAAGGCAGCAGCGGCCTGCTCGATGAACGCACAGGATTCTTCGACACCGAGGTCTGGAACAAGCTGTATACCTTCCAGAAGGACGGCGTGAAAGGCGCCATCAACAAGGTGCTGCGGCATGGCGGATGCATCATCGCCGACAGCGTGGGCTTGGGAAAGACCTTTGAGGCATTGGCCATCATCAAGTATTTCGAGCTGCTGAACAAGAACGTGCTGGTGCTCTGCCCCAAGAAGCTCGCGCCCAACTGGACCGTGTACCAAAGCCGGATGGGCAGCACGCTCAACCCCTTCACCAAGGACCGCTTCCAATTCGCCGTGATGTGCCACAGCGACCTGGGACGGACAAGCGGTGTCTCTTCTCCCAACGCCATTCCGCTGGACCAAGTGAACTGGGGCGCGTACGACCTGGTGGTGATCGATGAAAGCCACAACTTCAAGGGCAACCCCAAGGAACGCGAACTGGAGGATGGGTCACGGAAGATCAACCGTGCCCATTTCCTGCTGGAGGAAGTGATCAGGAAAGGGGTCCGCACACGGGTGCTGCTGCTCAGCGCCACACCGGTGAACAACAACCTGCGCGACCTGCGCAACCAGGTCAACCTCATTGCAGGAGGCAGCGAGCAGGGCCTCTTTGACACCACCGGCGTGGCCGACATCAGCGAAACGCTGCGCCTGGCCCAAACGCAATTCACCCAATGGGCCGACCCCACGCACAAGGACCGGCAAGTGCGCGGCCTGCTGGAAAAGCTGGACAGCGCCTTCTTCAAACTGCTGGACGAGCTCACCATCGCGCGCAGCCGCAGCCACGTGAAGCGTTTCTATGCCGGCAGCGATGCGGGCGAATTCCCCAAGCGCGACAAGCCGGTAAGCATCTACCCCAAGATCGACCTGGACGACCGCTTCCCCAGCTATGATGCGATCAACAACAAAATATCCGGTTACAAACTGGCCGTGTTCAACCCCAGCGCTTTCCTGAAGGAAGGCGCCAAGGAGAAATACGAATTCCGCGAAGGGAAACAGATCGAGGCCTTCACGCAGGAACGCCGCGAGCACTTCCTCACCGGCATGATGAAGGTGAACTTCCTCAAGCGGCTGGAAAGCTCCGTACACTCCTTCCAGGTCAGCATGGACCGCACCATCAGCAAGATCGACGCGCTGTTGAAACGGATCGAGGAGTACGAGAACCGACCGGACCCGCAGGTGAAGATGAGCTTTGAGGAGGCCATGCCCAACGAGAATGACCAGGACGACTCCGGCGAGGACCAGCAGGACTGGACGGTGGGCAAGAAGGAATACCGCATGGATGACCTCCGACTCGACGAATGGAAGGAAGCCCTGCGGCTGGACCGCGACCAGCTCAATGAACTTTTCCTACTGGCCCGTGGCGTGGACGCCAAGCACGATGCCAAGCTCTTCGAGCTCAAGCGCATCATCATGGACAAGGTGATCCAGCCTTTCAATGGAAAGAACAGGAAGATCCTCGTCTTCACCGCCTTCGCGGATACCGCCCACTACATCTACGACAGCCTGCTGGACTATGCCCGGCACGAGGTGAAACTGAACATGGCGTTGGTCACCGGTGCGGGCACACGCACGCAGTTCGGCACCAACGACTTCAACAGCATCCTCACCAACTTCAGCCCGGTGAGCAAGGAGCGCAGCAAGCACCGTGGCATGCCCACCGAGGGCGAGATCGACATCCTGATCGCCAGCGACTGCATCAGCGAAGGGCAGAACCTGCAGGACTGCGACCTGATCGTGAACTACGACATCCACTGGAACCCGGTGCGCATCATCCAGCGCTTCGGCCGCATCGACCGCTTGGGCAGCACCAACACGCGAATCCGCTTGGTGAACTTTTGGCCCACCGAGGACCTGGACGGCTACATCAACCTGAAGCACCGCGTGGAAGCCCGCATGGCCTTGGTGGACCTTACCGCCACCGGCGAGGACAACATCCTCAACACCGAGCAGATCGAAGAGCTGGTGAACGAGGACCTCAAATACCGCGACCGCCAATTGAAGCGCTTGAAGGACGAAGTGCTCGACCTGGAGGACATGGGCGAGAACATCTCCCTCACCGACCTCACCCTCGATGACTTCCGCACCGAGCTGCTCAACTTCCTCAAGGGCAATGAGGCCCGCCTGAAGAATGCGCCGTTCGGCCTTTACGCCGTGTTGCCTTCCGGGCAGCACGCATTGGGCGAAAAGCAATACGACCTGCTCAGCGGCAACCTGCGCGACCAGATCCGGCCCGGCGTGGTGCTCTGCCTGCGCCAGCGCAACGCCGGGGAACAGGGTGGAAGCGTGAACCAATTGCACCCGTACTTCTTGGTGTACGTCCGCGATGATGGCACCGTGCGCTACAGCTACACCGCCGCCAAGCAGGTGCTGGAGCTCTTCCGCCTGCTCTGCGCCGGGCGCACCGAAGCCTACGAGACCCTCTGCCGCCAGTTCGATGCGGAGACCGCTACCGGTACCAACATGCAACACTACGACGGCCTGATGCGCAAGGCCGCCACGGACATCGCCCGTCTTTCACGCCAGCGCAGCGCCAACAAACTGGCCACTGATCGTGGCGGCATTCTGATCCCCGATGCCCAACTGGCCGGCACGCCCGATGATTTCGACCTGGTGACCTGGCTGATCATCAAGTGAGCGCATGGCCCGCAGCATCCTCTTCATCAGCAGCGTGCAGAAGGAACTGGCCGACGAACGCCGTGCCCTCAAGTCCTTCATCGTCAACGATGCGCTCCTGCGCCAGCACTTCGAGGTGTTCCTCTTCGAGGACCTGCCCGCCAGCGACCGGCATGCCGACCAGGCGTACCTGCATGAAGTGGACCGCTGCCACCTGTACATCGGCCTCTTCGGAAAGGCTTATGGCCACACCGATGCGCCTGGCCTTTCGCCCACCGAGCGCGAGTTCGACCGCGCCACCGCGAAGAACAAGGAGCGCCTCATCTACGTGCTGGGCAACACCGACGAAGCGCGCGATGCCCGCATGAAGGACCTTGTGCGCAAGGCCGGGGAGCAGCTGATCCGCAAGCGCGTTGACAGCATTTCGGAACTCACCGCTGCCGTTTACGCCAGCCTCATCGAGCACCTGCAACGCACAGGCGTGATCCGCCATTTGCCCTACGATGCGGCCGCGTGCCACGGTGCCACCCTGGACGACCTCGATCCCGAAAAGGTGGAGCGCTTCCTGCGGATCGCGCAACGCGAGCGCAACTACGCGCTGGGGCCGGGCACGCCCATGGCCCAGGTGCTCACCCACCTCAATCTCTTCGATGGCGACCGCCCCAGCCATGCCGCCGTGCTGCTCTTCGGCAAAGCGCCGCAACGCCACATCGGCCTCATCAGCAGCGAGGTGAAGTGCGTGCATTACCCCACCACGGCCGGAGGCAAGCCCATGCTGGACTACAAGATCTTCAAGGGCAGCGTGTTCGAACTCGTGGACCAGGCGGTGCATTTCGTGATGGGCAAGCTGGCCCATGCGGTGGGCACACGCAGCGAAAGCGCCGCCGCACCCATCACCCCGGAGATCCCCCGCGAGGTGGTGATCGAGGCCATCGTGAACGCCGTGGCCCATCGTGATTACGCCAGCGGGGCCAGCGTGCAAGTGGAACTCTTCACGGACCGCCTGGAGGTGAGCAACCCAGGCACCTTCCCTCCCAGCCTCGTGGGGGTGGACCTGAGCCGTGCGCATGCCTCCCTGCCGCACAACCCGCTCATCGCGGATCCGTTCTTCCTCACCCGCTACATCGAAAAAGCCGGTACCGGCCTCATGGACATGTATGCCAAGTGCCGTGCGGCGGGCCTCGAAGATCCGCAGGTGGGGCCCGCCCCCGGCAGGGGGATCTTGCAGGTGGTACGTAGGCGCGTTCCAGCAACTACCCCGGAAGTCACCCCGGAAGTCACCCCAGAAGTCACCGGGGATGTCACCATTCAAGCTGCCATCCAAGTAGAGGCGCTGAAAACCAGCGTATTGAACGATCTTTCCGCTGCGTTGGGTACGCCCACCATCCAAGTGACCATCCAAGTAGCCATGCAAGTAGCCGACATGCTTGACGCAGCTGGGCTTGCACCCCGGAAGAGCGCTGTGCTGCAACGCGCCATGGGCTTGCAAAGTCTCGACCATTTCCGCAGGGCCTATCGCATACCCCTGGTCGCTGCACAATGGCTGGCCATGACCGACCCGGCCAGCCCCAACAGCCCCCAACAGCGCTACCGCATCACCCCGCAAGGCCAAACCTGGCTTGATCGGTTCAACGCCCTTTCCAAGCCATGAACGCGCAAGTCCTGCATCCTGTACTCGGAAGGCCCGCCTTTCAAGGGTATGATCGGCGCATGCCCACGCCCTGTTCCAACACGCCTCCTATAGCCGCCCAACGCCGCCAGGAAAACCAGTAGCATGACCACCAAGCAAGATCTCAAGACCCGCATCAAGGACGCCATCGAAGCCTGTGCCGACGGCGACTTCGGCGAACAGGCCCGCAACCTGCTGACCACCTTGGGCTATCAAGGACCGCGCCTCAGCTACTTCACCCAAAAGAACTTCGCCGAGTTCGATGCGTTCTTCGTGCAGGGCAACGAACGCTTCAACCCCAAGAAGGCACAGGCCGCGCAGTGGGCCAGCGTGGACGTGCTGCTGCAGCTCACCGCCGACCAGCTCAGGCAGCAGGACAGCCTTTTCACCAAGGACAAGGTGGACAGCAACGCCTACGAGAGCTACCTCTTCTTCGCCATCGAGCTAAAGCCCAAGGGCAAGGGCCAGGCGTGGACGCGCACCGACCTGAGCCAGATCACCCGCGAGGTGAACAAGCTCTTCCTGATGCCCGCCATGATTTTCTTCAAACAGGGCGATGCCCTCTCCTTTTCGGTGATCGACCGCCGCCTGCACAAGCGCGAAAGCAGCAAGGACGTGCTGGAGAAGGTCACCCTCATCAAGGACATCCGCACCAGCGGCACCAACCGCGCGCACATCGAGATCCTCTTCGACCTCAGCGTGGAGGAGCTGCGGCGTGTGCACAAGTTCGTCACCTTCCCCGCATTGCATGAGGCCTGGCGCAAAACCCTCGATACAAAGGAGCTCAACAAGCGCTTCTTCCGCGAGCTCAGCAACTGGTATTTCCATGCCGTGGCCAACACCGAATGGCCCCTTGACGCCGAGGCCGACCGCGAAAAACGCAACGCCACCAACACCATACGCCTCATCACCCGCCTGATGTTCGTGTGGTTCCTGCGCGAAAAGGAGCTTGTGCCCGATGCCCTCTTCGATCCCAAAGAACTGAAGAAGGTACTGAAGCCGGATACCAAGGAGCCGAGCCTCTACTACAAGGCCATCCTGCAAAACCTCTTCTTCGCCACGCTGAACACCGAGATGGGCAAGCGCCGCTTTTTAGCCACGCCGGACAAAAGCCAAAGCCGCCACCATTTCATCCACAACGTGTTCCGCTACGAGCACTGCTTCGCCGATCCGCAGCGCGCGCTGAAGGAACTCTTCGATCCCATCCCCTTCCTCAACGGCGGCCTCTTTGAATGCTTGGACAAGGAAACGGAGACCAAGGGCGGCCTCCAGCGCATCCGCATCGACGGTTTCAGCAACAACCCCAAGAACCCGCTGCACCTGCCCGACAGCCTCTTCTTCAACCCCGAGGGCGAGGAGCACGATTTCAGCGAAGTGTACGGCACCGCCCGCGCCCGCAAGGAAAAAGTGCGCGGCCTCATCGACATCCTCGGCAGCTACAAATTCACCATCACCGAAAACACGCCCATTGAAGAGGAAGTGGCCCTGGACCCAGAGCTGCTCGGCAAAGTGTTCGAGAACCTGCTGGCCAATTTCAACCCCGAGACCAAGACCACCGCCCGCAAACAGACCGGCAGTTTCTACACCCCGCGCGAGATCGTCAATTACATGGTGGATGAGAGCCTGATCGCGTATTTGAAAGGCGCCCTCACCCCGGCCCTCTCCGAGGGAGAGGGGGAAATGCCCCTCACCCCCGGCTCTTCTCCGGGGGAGAGGGGGGCAATGCCTGGCTACATGACCGGCGATCCCGCCACTGT
>JAFDZY010000202.1 GCA_018266685.1 Bacteroidota bacterium | reverse complement strand
GTGCATATCGCCGCGAAGGACGGCAGCCACGGCGTACAGCGCCTGGTGGTGGAATAAGTGGCCAAGCACCATCAGCCCAAGGAAAGGGGCCGCCCGATGGGGCGGCCCCTTTTGGTGGGGCGGGGCGGGGGGTAAAAGACCGCGACCCCGCGCACTGGCTCGGGCGAGCAAGCTCGTGCTTACACCAGAGCATGTTGTCGTTGATCTGCCACAACAAAGCAGGTAAACGAGGGCAACAGCCTATGCATTACCTTCCTGACCATAGAATCACCTCTGGAAGAGAAACGCGAAACCACCTGCTTAAGAGCAGGTGCCGGATTTCGAACCTTCAGGGGTTGTTCGTTTTCATGGGCATAAAGCAGTAGGCAAACGGCTAGGCCGAGAATGCGAAGGTGGTGCGGACCCGCATTGCCGGCGCGAGGCCCCCTGACGGAACCATGGGCGTGTGCACATGACACGCATTGAATGTGGATTTGGAGGATGACCGCAGGCCCGGCGTGCTGGCGCGGCGCATGCCAATACCATAAACCATGCCCATCGAAAGATGCGTACGCACCATGCTGCCACCGGGGTTTACGGTCGACTCATCGACGGGCTGGGCAAATGTGGGTTCAATGATGGGCGAATGTGTTGAAATTGGATAAGCTTGTAACAGTGGGTAAATGCCTTCGCCATTTGCCCATAGTCTATCGTGATGACGTCCGATCAAAAGAAAAGCCCCGGAGGAACCGGGGCGAAGGTCAAAAGACCTGCAGAATGGTCTTTATCGTGATAAGCTCTCGGCACGAAAGTAGCTACTACCTTGTCCCACTCCAAATTCCTTAAGTAATGAGCCGCACATTAGGACTTGATATCGGCACGAACAGCCTCGGTTGGTGCTTGGTGGAAGACGGCAAAGGCATCGTCGCCATGGGCAGTCGGATCTTCCCCGTTGGGGTGAAAGAGGACAGCTACGCGAAGAGCGGTACGGAAGAAAGCCGGAATGCCGCCCGTCGTACCGCGCGAGGCATCCGTAGAGGCTACGCCCGGTACAAGCTCCGCCGAACGGAACTCGAGCAGTTGCTCACCGCGAACGGAATGATGTTCGACAAAACCGTGAGTTTGCCCACCAAGCAGCTCTACGGCCTGCGGCGCGATGCCCTGGACCGCAAGCTCGAACTGGAGGAACTGGGCCGCATCTTCTTCCTGATGAACCAACGCCGGGGCTTCAAGAGCAACCGGAAGGAGCAGGCCAAAGGCGATGAGGAAAAGAACCTGACCGTCACCAAACAGGCCATGCGCGACTTCGAAGCGAAGATGCAGGCCGCGGGTTGCCGCACCGCCGGTGAGTACCTCGCCACCTTGTTCGATGACCTGCCCGAACATTGGCACAACGAGAACGAACCCAAGGAACGGATCCGCGAACGGCAACGGGTGCGCCGGGAACTCTACCAGCAGGAGTTCGACCTGATCTGGGAGAAGCAACAGCAATACCACCCACAGGTGCTTACGCTGGAACTAAAGCACCAACTGCGCGACCGTGTGATCTTCTTCCAGCGGAAATTGAAGAGTGCGAAGCACTTGGTGAGCAAATGCCGATTCGAACCCGCCAAGCACGTAATGCCACGGAGCCATCCGCTCTTCCAGGAGTTCAGGATCCTACAGGCCTTGTCCAACATCCGGATCACCGACCGCGACCGCGTGAACGACCTGCTCACAATGGAAGAACGGGACGCGCTCGCCGTGCAGTTGAGCCAGGCGGAGAAAGTGAACGTGAGCCTGATCAAGGAATGGCTGGACTACCCCCGCAGTGCCCGCATCAACGACCTGGGCGACCTGCGCGGCCACACCACCTGGAGCCGCATACGCAAAGCGGTGGGCGATGACTGGTTCGAAGAGCAGAACGAAGAGGCCCGGCTGAAACTGTGGCACACCCTCTACTTCGCTGCCGACGAAGGTTGGATCGAGGAGTATGCCCAGCGTTCCTTGGGCATGAACGATGAACAGGCCAAACGCTTTGCCGAAGTGAACCTGGAACTGGACTACGGCAGCATCAGCCACAAGGCCGCGCAGAAGATCCTGCCCTTCATGCGCGAAGGGTATGACTTTGCCGGGGCCTGTGAGCAGGCCGGGTACCACCACAGCCAGAACGAACTGGACAACCCCGACCGGGAGTTGAAGGACAAGCTGACCGGGGCCGATATTGACGAGTTGCGCAATCCGCTGGTGCAGATGACGGTGAACGAGACCGCACGCCTGGTAAGCGCCATGATCAAGCAGCATGGCCGTCCAGACATGGTGCGCGTGGAATTGCTCCGCGACCTGAAGAAACCCAAGGCAAAACGTGAGACCATGCGGCGCGACATGCTTGCCAAGGAAAAACAACGCGATGCCTATCGCGACTTCTTGAAGGAAAAAGGGATCATCTCCAACCCCTACCCCAGCGACATCAAGAAATTCGAACTGTGGCTGGAACTGGAATACTCCGAAAGCGACGTGACCCGGCTTAGCCCGGACATGGACCTCAAAGCCTTCAAGAAGTTCGCAGAGGCCGTGAAGCCAGCCGACAAGGAAAAATACCGGCTGTGGTTGGAATGTGAGCGAATATCCCCATACACCGGCAAGGCAATCCCCCTGAGCGCCTTGTTCACCGAGGCCTACCACGTGGAGCACATCCTGCCGTACAGCCGCAGCCTGGACGACAGCTTCGTGAACAAGACACTCTGCGAGGATACTGTGAACACCGAGAAAGGCAACCTCACTCCGTTGGAATACTACGAGCAGAAGCGGACACTCGATGAACTGAAAGCCTTCAAACAACGGGTGAAGAACTTCAGCGAAGGCAAGCTGGCCAAGTTCCTGGCCACCGAGGTGAAGGATGATTTCCTGAACAGCCAGTTCACCAACAGCGCCTATATCGGCACCGAGGTGCGCAAGCTGCTCCGCAAAGCCTTCAAAGATGTTCGCGTTACCAACGGGCAGCTCACCGGGTTGCTGCGCAACAAGGTGTGGAACCTGAACACCCTGCTGAACACGGCCGATGGGCAGAAGAACCGCGACGACCACCGCCACCACGCCTTGGATGCCCTGGTGATCGCCTGCACCAGCCAAAGCCTGGTGAACCGCATCAGCAGGGAGAGCCAGTTCGACTTCCGCGGTGTGCAACGCGTGCCCGATGTGGGCCTGCCCTGGAACACCTTTCGCATGGATGCGGCGGAAAAGCTGAATGCCATGCTGGTGAGCTACAAGGGCGGAAAGCGCCTATTGACCACCAAGACGAACAAGTACCGGCATAGCAAAGCACATGAGGGCAAGCCGGAAAAGCACCAACGAACGATCGCGGTGCGGGGTCCTTTGCACGAGGAAACGTTTTATGGCCACATCACCCTCCAGCATAAGGGCAGCAAGGAAGAGACCTACGTGGTGCGCAAAGCGCTCACCTCGCTGACCAAATCGGAGCAATTGGAAAACATTGTGGACCCGGTGGTGCGCAAAACCGTGCAGGACCATGTAGCAAAGCACGGCAGCTTGAAGGAAGCACTGAAGATGCCTGTGTACATGCCAGTGAAGAAAGAAAACGAAGGCAAGTTGGTGCCGATCAAAAAGGTGCGCCTGCGCACCAATGCCGAAGAACTCGTGGAGTTGCGCCCCGGGACATATGTCGAGCCCGGCAACAACTATTGCATTGCCATCTATGAGGACAAAAGAGGGAAACGTGACTTCCGAACGATCAACTTCCTGGAGGCAAGCAAGCGAGCACTCCATGAGCAACCTATTTACCCTAGTGAACTAGATGGCAAACAACTTCTCATGACCCTACAACAAAAGGACTTGGTGATTCTGTATGACAAACACCAGGATGAGATCCAATGGCATGACCCGAATTGGTTGGCCAACCATTTGTACATGATCAAGAGCTTTGACCGCATTGGGGCAATCCGGATGGTGTTGCACAAACGTTCCAACGCAAATCCGAATTTCCCAAAGCTCTATCCGGCAGGAACCACCTACACCAAGAAGGTGAGCTCCTTCCGTGGTGTACCAGTAGTCGTAGATGCTCTAGGCCAGATTACCAAAGTGCAATGATCAAGCGCACGCTCTACTTTGGCAATCCGGCCTGGTTGAGCGTGGACCGCGGGCAACTGGTGATCCGCGACCCGGCAATGAAGGCGGCAGGCGGTAGCGATGTGAAGGCCCGTGTACCCATGGAAGACATCGGGCTGGTGGTGCTGGACCACCAGCAGATCACGGTGACCCATTCGGTGCTGAACACCTTGCTGTACCACAATGCGGCGGTGGTGGTGTGCGACGAGCGGCGGCACCCCAGCGGCCTCTTGTTGAACCTGGAGGGGAACACAGTACAGGCCGAACTCTTCAAACACCAGATCGAGAGCAGCGAACCCTTGCGCAAACAACTCTGGAAACAAACCGTGGAGGCCAAGATCCGCAACCAGGCCGCCGTGCTGGCCCGTGTAGGGGCCGATGCCGGCCTGCTCCTGGAACTGGCCAGTAAGGTGCAAAGCGGCGACAGTGGCAACCGCGAAGCCCAGGCCGCGGCGTACTACTGGCCCCGCGTGTTCAGGAACGTTGCCGCCTTCAAGCGGTTCCGAGAAGGCACACCGCCCAACAACCTGCTCAACTACGGCTATGCCATTCTGCGGGCCCTTGTAGCGCGAAGCCTCGTGGGCAGTGGGCTGCTGCCCACCCTGGGCATCCACCACCGCAACCGCTACAACGCCTATGCATTGGCCGACGACATCATGGAGCCCTATCGCCCCTACGTGGACCTGGCCGTGGTGGAGCTCGTGAACCGCTTGGGACCACCGGAGACCCTGACCTTGGAACACAAAGGCCAACTGCTGAAGATCCCCACGGCCGATGTGCTGCTGGACGACAAAGCAGGCCCCTTGATGGTGGCCGTGCAACGCACCACCGCCAGCCTGGCGCAATGTTTCGCCGGGGAACAACGCAAATTGCTGTGCCCAAGCCTTCTCTGAGCCATACCTACTTCAATGCCTACCGGATCATGTGGGTGCTGGTGTTCTTCGACCTGCCTACGGACACCGCCGCCGAGCGCAAGGCGGCGGCCCGTTTCCGCAAGGACCTGATGGCCGACGGTTTCACCATGTTCCAGTTCAGCATCTACATGCGGCATTGCAGCAGCCGCGACAACATGGAGGTACACCAGAAGCGGGTGATCGCCTGCCTGCCGGAAAAAGGGCACGTGGGCATGCTCACCATCACCGATGCCCAATTCGCGCGGATGCAGATCTGGTACAATGCCGAAGAAAAAGAGGAGAAGGAGGTGCCGCAGCAATTGGAACTCTTCTGAACAACCAGAACAGCCAAAGGACGACCCCGGAAGTGCTTGCGCACCTCCGGGGTTCATTTTTTTGATCCTGCAAACCGCACAGAACCTGCGTCCAGCAAGGCTTTTAGCCAAGTCGGGTGGATCAGGTCCTTGTCAAAGATCGCATTGAGAGCAAACCACGACAGGGAGGCCTCTCCCTTGTCACCAATACCAGGTGGATCAGGTCCTTGTC
>JAFDZY010000201.1 GCA_018266685.1 Bacteroidota bacterium | reverse complement strand
TGGTTTTGGTTTTTTGATTGAACAACGGCTTATGCCCAGGTGAATATCATGTGCATTGTAGCTGGAGATTATCATTGGGACAATGTTTTCCCACCAGCATAGATGAAAACGATGTTCAGATTGATATCACTGATTCCTATTTTGGGGATTGTGGTGTTGTTCGCGCCTTATGTTTATTTTCGCTTTAAGTACCCATCAATGAGTAGCTGGCTGCACTTCAATCCATCAGAGTTAAACGTAGATTCATTTTTAATCTTTGGACTATTTAAACTTGGTTTTGCATTAGTCATAATTTGCTTGATATGGTTTGTAATCGGGCGACTTTTACAAATCAAGTACAATTTCACATCCCGCAGTGCCATAATCTTAGGTGCAACATTGGTGCTTTATATATTGGTACGATACTCGGATTTTTCTAGACATTACATTGCCTGGCTGCTTGATTGAACGCTTGGAATGAGCAGACTGCGGCAAACACGATCTATCAAGATGGTGATGAACCTATGAACCGTAGTTAGTGATTTTCTGTCGAGCCTCCACGTACCAGTCCGTCTTCGCCTTGATCATGTATTGGTTGTCTAGATAAAGTACCTGTCCTTCCTTGCCATTACTGCTTGGCTTGATATCCAAGTTTGGTTCAGTAATGCGAATGGCTGACTCGAATGAGCATTGGAGCCTTTCAGGAAAGTAAGTCTCTACGCTGGCTGTTCTTACCGCACACACTAGGACCAATTGCTCTATAGGATAGGCTATCACATTATAGTCGTAGTGCACCGTGCTTTCGAATAGATATGTCAGGTTCGGGTCCAAGGCTGATAGTGGTCTGCTCAATTGTCGATTGAACAAGATCCGTGCATGATGTGACTGGATGAGGTCGAAGCGCCTCCTAGTGGTAAGGATCCAACGTCCCTGATAATTGAACAGCAGGATCAAGGTCCCGTCTATCTTCTCGTATGACCTGACCGAAAGTTTGGGCCGGATGGACAAGAGATAGCTCTGTAGTTCCGGAAGTAGCTGGCGCCACTCAAAAAACTTCTTGAATGGCCGTGCGACCACGTTGAAGTTCCGGTCAAGGACCAAGCCGCGGCAACTCAGTGTAGTATAGTTCCAGTAGTTGGTCTCCTTGCAGCGTTTCGAGTAGTTGTAGATATATAAGCCAGTTTCCAGGTCAAGGTTCCGGGTAATGAATTTCGACTTAAGGAGGAACAATAGCTCCTTGGGCGAGAAGCGGTGGCCGATATGGTGAAGGACCGAAAGCTGTGAATGGGGGAGCAGAGCCTCCCCTTGCTCGAACGTGACCAATCGGATGCTATCAATCTCTTGGACATCCCTGTTGGCTGTTATGGCTCCATGCTTGAGCAGGGCTTCCAGGTCCACGCGAGCAATGAAATAGTACACCCTTTTCACCACACGCCCCTCCCGGTCCATGATGTGCAGCACTTCGGGGAAACGTGAAAGGTCCTTGTCCTGAAGGATGACACCCGTTTCCTCGATGAACTCGCGCAGGGCACAAGCGCGGATGGTCTCGCCTTCCTCCAGTTTCCCCTTTGGAATCGAGTAGCCCCCTCCGTATGCACTGGTGTGCTTCACGAGCAGGATCTTGTCCCGGTGGAGGAGTACCACCCCGCAGGAGATCGCTATCTCAGCAGTTTCCATTTCCACGTTTGTGTGTCATGCACGTGTTCCTCCTGCAACCGTTGCTCCAAGTTAAATGCGCTACCGACAAGCTCGTCGAACCTTGGAATGTCGTTGTCCTTCTTTTGCCACGTATGCCAGTACTCCATCCAATAGTCAAAGCCGACCATGTGTTGGATCGGCCTTGAGCGTGCCATGGCATCATGGAACTCCTGCTCAGACCATGTGTTTACTTCTGTTCCTAGGAAATGTGATCGTACACCTTCGGGGAACATGGCGTGCTCGGCAAGTGCCAATGCCCTCCGGCAGGCCAGAAGTCTGGCGAAGCCGGCATGGGCTTTCCTGAACGTGGGGAATTTGACCTTCACGCGGCTTTCGTCCTCGTAGGTGACCACGAACCCTTCTGCGTTCGGGAGGTCCAGCGATTCCAGTTTACCAAGGTCATTCGCATATGCCCCGTATTGAGGTGTGAGTATGCGGGCCGTTCTGAAGCCCAGTGTGCAGCTTTCCAGTGAAAGCGAGTGGCCTGATGTGGTCTCGACCATGCCGATCAGAACCAGTTCTTCATCCATGTCATACTCCACGAGGATGGCTGTTTCCTTGTAGATGATCTCGAAAATGTAGGTAAGGGACCGGTCGAACCGATGAAAGAGGTGGGCATACTTTGTATGCAGGATCTGCGTACCCTTCAGCGCTTTCGCATTGGTGAATGAACGCTGTGCAGCTATGTACGGCACGTCATCCACCCAATAAAGCACCCCCATCGTTCCATCCACCTTCTCGTGCATGGCCCGAACCGGGGAGTCGATAATCTTGGTCTGGCCCTCACTCAGGAGAAGAAGGTCTTGGGCCAGATACTGCTTGAAGGTCCAGAACTTTGCGAAGGGGCGTTGCACTATATTCCCTTCCAGATCGGTGATCAATCCCCTACAGATTGAGTTCGTCACATCCCAACGGTAGTAGTTGTATTTCGTTGAGTCCCGATAATACCCGAAGATGTACAGGTCCGCGAACGGATGCTTCTGAACGCACATCGGTGAGTTCTCGCAGTACCAGAAGAGCGTATGGATGTCAACCCTTTTCATTCAACAGCGCTTGTACCGATCTCAGGAAGTAGTAGCTGCGGTGCGGGGAAACGCAGAAGGAGTCGAATAGTAGCCCGGTTGCCTCACTCACCGAAGGCCGGGCCGTTCCCAACCAACGCCGGAATGCCTGGAAAATTCCGTCCTCATAAATGGCCTTATTCCTGAACCTTAGCCCATGGCCCATCTGTCCCATGATCCCGGCCTTATGCGTTATGACCTGTGTGTCCGTATGGAGGTCCAGCTGATAGGCTATCTTCTCCTGGCTGGTTATCTCTCCCGGTGATCGTTGGTCTCTCAAGATGCGATGAAGCTGGTCATGTACAAGCTTGTCGATCGTGGGCATCGCCGTTCCAAGGTCATCGCTTTTCAGGATCAGAAGGAGTAGGGCCACCACATGAGGCGTTATCGCAGTGGTGAAGCCTTGTGAGCTGGTCGTTTTCGGGTAGAACTCAGTGAGGATTCCGCGGCTTACTGCGATCGCGAATGCGGCTCGCGCTTCAGTGCCGAAATTGCTGCTGAAGAGTCGGAAGTTGACAGGGCCAGGATACCGGTTCCTCTGCGCACAAAAGAGCGACAGCCGTTTCTCGAACTCGGCCTTGTTGAGGTGGTCGATGCCCAAGAGTTCAATGGAGAAAACACTTTGTGGCTGCCTGCTGTTCCTGTAGAATGCAAACTCCATGCTTCGGGTCACATCCTTCAACTCTTCGAGCAGGCCAAAGCATTGTCTCCGGATGAACCGGTGTATCTGAGGAATGCCCGTGCAAAGGACTCTATAGCCTGCATTGTCCGCGAGAGTGGCCGCATCGGGTCCGGTGATTGAAGAGAAGTAGCCACTGCGATGATTTGATGACATGTGGCCGGTTCGGCCTCCCGCTGCCGGTCCGGCACCAGTTGGCCGGTCCGCAATTCCGCTCAGCTCCGAATGAACGATGGTACCGAAGGTCCGTTTTGTATCGAATAGGTCCTGATATTCATCTTTCAGAACGACACAACGCTTGAGAAAACCGGCGAAGACCTCGATATGGTCAAGGCGGAACATCATCCTGAGGTCCGTCACGGAGAGGACCTCATAGCTGTGCCCCTCATGCTCCATGTATTCCACCTTGGGGGTAGAGCTGTATGTGCTGTCCACGATCAGGACGGATATCGCTTTGCCACTTTCATCCGCAGCGAAGCACATGGCTTCACAGGCCTCCAACTGCGCATGGAAGATGCGCATTACGGTGCCGGACAGTTCACTGAGCATTGGAGGCTTTCTTTTCCAAGAACACGACCACGCCGCGTTTCCATGAGCCGGGTCCATTTATGTGTCCCAGCCAACCTCGCACGAACTCCTGTTTCGTCATTTCCCGCAATACGCCTGTAGATGGGTCGGATATGCTGACCAGTGAGTGGTCGATCCGGTATACGACGACGAAGTGTTCCCCTTTCCAGTGTACAATGTAAGGGGGCGGTACTTTCTCCCGGAGCCAACTGTAGGATGTACGAAATGCGTGGGTGGCGAAACCAACTTTCGCTGCGAACGTCATGATGTCTTTTATAGAGAGGTGGGTTTCCGGTAGCGAAGGGCATTCAATCCCTACCAAACCATGATAGGCAGCAAGGATATGCACGCAAGCATATCCACAATCGTGCGTGTTCTCTTGTCTGGCAGTCGGAAATCCGGCCCCATCCTCGAAAGGATGCAGACCGTCCCTAAGAGTGTCATATTCTGATGTTTCCAAAACGTTTGTTTCAGGGTTGTGGCTATTACAGTTACAGACCTTCCAAGGCAGAGGCGGCATGGCCACATTTGCAATAATAGGTCGATGTCCTCCGCTATCACATATCCCGTTACAGGTCTGCCGCGTGAAACGGTGCGGTGATCATCTCCTTTGCAATCCACCTCTTGGGCACAGGACGCTCATCAATGAATGGTAGATCAGACCTCTGTCTCGATAGGTCAATAAGGTGGCATTGAAGACCGATTCGAACAGGTGGTAGAAATTACTGAATGAGGCGGGGTTCTTCTCAAAGACCGAATGATACTCCGTTGAAGGCAACGTTATCCGATATGACTCCACGATGGCCTTCCTCATATCTCCGTTCGCCAAGTCCCGGCAACTCCATTTGCTCAAGACCTCCCGATATCGCTCGGTAATCGATGATAGATCCAGTTTCTCAAGGTCACGGTTCAGAAGTTCATTCCGCTCGGAGATGCGATTGAGATCGAATTCGTTCGGTTCATGAGTCATTGAGGAGGCATACATCCCACAACATATTTTTACATAGTCCATATATTCCTCCCTGCCGAAGATTGAAATCCCAGCATTCAGAATCCAATCAAGAACCGAATTCATGATCAGGTCTCTCTGCATTTCATTGTCCATGACATACTTCGACAAGTTTACAAGTAATCCGTCATGGTCATACTTCTTGAAACGCTGAAGCAGAAAGTAATCAAGTTGATAGTTCAACGTAATGGAATTTGACTCACTTCGGGACAACGAAAGATTCTTGAAATCAACGAGAAAATCACTGAAATCTTTGATATCCACAATGAAATACACTCCTACATGGAGTAGGTCGCGTTCTTGGTTCAGAATTAACTGTGGCCGGTTATTTTTGAGAATGGAGTACATGAGGGTAGTAATTTTCCTGCTGTAAGAATTGATGAACACAATATGGCATCCAAGACTTGCCTTCAACTCGAAACAGGAATTCGAAGAAGATGAAAATCGCAATAAATGGCCATCAAGCACGATATCCTTGCAATATGTCGAAAAATCCGAATAGTCCCCCTTTACCACTGATCTGCTGTATGCTTCAGTTAATTCCTTCACCGTATGTTTTGGGTAGAACTTAATCAACTCTTTATGCAAATGCTTTCCGATCCGCATAAAGAAGGGGGATTTCTTAGCGAGAAGGAATTGCCCGGCGGCCTTGAATAGCTCAGCACCAGTATACGAGTCTTCATCCGCATTGGTCGTATTATTCAAGTCCTTGACCAAATTCGAGACACGATTGCGAAGTCTGTTGACGTTTCGATTAACGGATTCAATCTCCATTTTTCCCATCGTTTGCAAGTTTGTATTTAGATTGGATTTTATTCTTGCGAATATCGAAACCCCTTGAAAAATATCGATAGGATCAAAAGTAGAAGCCAATGTGCCAGTGCCCGCGACTGTGTTTAGAACCAGGAATGTGTCGATGCATTTCAGCGGGAGTATGAATAGTTGAACTTTATGGCCATTGAGCATCACATCCTCGATGTGTAAGGTTCTAGTTGAATTGGAAAGTACAAGAAGATCGTAATCTGAGTGCTCATGCGCTTGATTCTTTGCCCGGCTTCCCATCAAGGCTACACCTTCGATATTGAGTTCCATCCTCGCGAGGAATGAAATCGTCGTTCTGATGACGACGGAATCGCGAGGCCTTGATTCCAAAGGGACATCATTCATTAGGTGGAGCGATTGGCCATGATATCAAATTCCGCCATCGGCTGAAGCACTTCAAGAGAGAGTTGTAGCATGCTGCCCATGTTAACATTTCCCGTATGGCGAAGGTACAACCACGTTGGGCGGATGTCGTCTATCATTAAGTGATAGCAGTGTTAATGTAACGCAGCAATGTTTCCGTCCTCCTGATGATGCATCAGTATCCATAGCTCTCTCGGAACCTGCATCCCAACCGGATCAATGGCCTCTCGCATATCCCGATCGTGTCGTCTATCTTGGGCGCAAGGTCGACCGACCAAAGCAATGGCCGTTCGGGCCTGCTTGTTACTATTGATGTGATCAATCGGAAGAATTAGATGCCCTCGCCTCTTCCGCTCATTCCCGGCACCTGTTCAGGGGCTAACTTCGCGGCCCAATACCTACCTGACCGCGATATGACAACCCTAAAAACAGGAAAATTGACCGAGTTACTGGGCAGCGATGCCAAATCGCTGCTGAGCCACACCTGCACCACCATCAAAAAGGACCAGTTGAACCTGCCGGGCCCTGATTTCACGGACCGTTGCTTCGGCCTCAGCAACCGTTCGCCGCAAGTGATGCGCAGCATCCAGGCACTGTACGGCAACGGAAGGTTGGCCAACACAGGCTACATGAGCATCCTGCCGGTGGACCAAGGCATTGAGCACAGCGCCGGGGCCAGCTTCGCGCCCAACCCCATTTATTTCGACGGTGACAAGATCGTGGAACTCGCCATGGAAGGCGGCTGCAATGCCGTGGCCTCCACCTACGGCGTGCTGGGCAGCGTGGCGCGCAAGTACGCCCACAAGATCCCCTTCATCGTGAAGATCAACCACAACGAACTGATGACCCTGCCGAACAAATTCGACCAGGTGATGTTCGGCACCGTGGAAAGCGCGTGGGACATGGGCGCGGTAGCTGTGGGTGCCACCATCTACTTCGGCAGCGAGGAAAGTACCCGGCAGATCACCGAGGTGGCCCAAGCATTCCAATATGCCCATGAGCTGGGCATGGCCACCATCCTCTGGTGCTACCTGCGCAACCCGGGCTTTAAGGTGGACGGCCATGATTACCACACGGCCGCCGACCTCACCGGCCAGGCCAACCACTTGGGCGTCACCATACAGGCCGACATCATCAAGCAGAAGCTGCCCGAAACCAACGGTGGCTACAACGCCATAAAAGGCTACGGCAAAACGCACAAGAAGGTATACAGCGACCTCACCACGGACCACCCCATCGACCTGTGCCGCTACCAAGTGGCCAACTGCTACATGGGCCGCATTGGCCTGATCAACAGCGGAGGGGCCAGCAGCGGTGCCAGCGACCTGGCCGAAGCCGTGAAGACCGCCGTGGTGAACAAGCGTGCCGGGGGCCAGGGCCTCATCAGTGGCCGCAAGGCTTTCCAACGCCCCATGAAGGAGGGCGTGCAACTGCTCAACGCCATCCAGGACGTGTACTTGGACAAGGGAATCACAATCGCATAAACCGGGCCGGGCATTATCAGTTTGTTGCCGGGAACAAGCTGAAATGAGCTGCCCTGCCAGCTGCCACCGTCCAACTGCCGCGCAACGTATCTTCGTTTCTTCGACACCGCAACAATGGGTTGGTTCACACGCGTCAAGGAAGGCATCACCACCTCCACCGAGGATAAAAAGGAGACCCCGGAAGGGCTCTGGTACAAATGCCCGGAGTGCTCGGAGATCGTCACTTCGGACGACCACGCCAAAAACCTGTGGGTGTGCGCCAAATGCCAGTACCACGAACGGATCGGCAGCGCGGAGTACTTCAGCATCCTTTTTGACGATGGCAAGTTCAAGGAGATCGGTGCCAAGCTCGTGGCTGGCGACCCGCTGAAGTTCCAGGACACCAAGAAATACACGGAACGCCTGGTGCAAACACGGAAAAACACCGGGCTCAATGATGCCCTGCGTGCCGCCGAAGGCAAATTGGACAAGCAACCGGTGGTGATCGCCTGCATGGACTTCCGCTTCATCGGCGGAAGCATGGGGAGCGTGGTGGGCGAAAAAATCGCCATGGCAGCTGATGCCGCCATGCGGCGCAAATGCCCCTTGGTCATCATCAGCAAGAGCGGCGGTGCACGCATGATGGAAGCCGGGTTCAGCCTGATGCAGATGGCCAAAACAAGCGCCAAGCTCAGCCTGATGGCCCAGAAGCGCGTGCCCTTCATCAGCGTGCTCACCGACCCCACCACCGGCGGCGTCACCGCCAGCTTCGCCATGCTGGGCGACATCAACATCGCCGAACCCAAGGCCCTGGTCGCATTTGCAGGCCCCCGGGTGGTGCGCGAAACCATCGGGCACGACCTGCCGGAAGGCTTCCAAACCAGCGAATTCGTGCTGGAACATGGTTTCTTGGACCTCATTGTGGAACGCAAGGACCTGAGGACCAAACTGTCGCAGTTTGCCACCATGTTCCGGTCCTAAGCCGTGAAGGCTTTCCCAACTTGAATAGCCCCCGAAGCCTTGACAACTTGGGTGGGAACCACCCGCAATGCGAAGAATTGAACGGTGAGCAAAGAAAAAGGCGTACATTCGCGCCCTCAACCGCCAAAGGGGCGGCTGAAAATGAGGCAGAAACAACGACCATGATCGCAACGAAAGAGGCCAAGCAGGAAATCTTCAAGACCCATGGGGGCAGCGCCACCAACACAGGCAGCGCCGAAGGGCAGATCGCCCTGTTCACCCAGCGCATTGAGCACCTCACCGAGCACTTGAAAACCAACAAGAAGGACCACCGCACCGAAGGCGCACTGCTGGACCTGGTGGGCAAGCGCAAGCAATTGCTCAGCTACCTGAAGAACCACGAGATCGAGCGCTACCGCGCGATCATCGCGAAGCTCGGCCTCCGCAAGTGAGCGCCGCGCAGGCCACCATGGCCGGAACACGCGCGATCCATTGACCAACGAAAGGGCGATCGTAGGAACGGTCGCCCTTTCCATTTACCGCCGGGCCTGCACCGGCCACCAAAGAGAAAACCAATCAAAAACAAAGGCACGAAAGGCGTGCCGGAAAGCAGATGAAACCAACAGGAATACAAAAGACCATCACCCTGCGTGATGGCAGGACCATCAGCCTGGAGACGGGCATCTTGGCCAAACAGGCCGACGGTGCAGTGACCGTTCGCCTGGGCGACACCATCGTATTGGCCACCGTGGTGGCCAGCAAGGATGCCCGCGAAGGCATCGACTTCCTCCCCCTCCAGGTGGAGTACCGCGAAAAATTCAGTGCCGCAGGCCGCTTCCCCGGCGGCTTCTTCAAGCGCGAGAACAGGCCCCATGACGGTGAGATCCTCGTGAGCCGCCTGGTGGACCGCGCCCTGCGCCCGCTCTTCAACGACGATTTCCACGGCGACACGCAGGTGCAGGTCACCATGATGAGCTCAGACAAGGAGAATCCCGCGGATTCCCTGGCCTGCCTAGCCGCTTCCGCAGCCATCGCCGTAAGCGACATCCCCTTCAACGGGCCGGTGAGCGAAGTGCGCGTGATCCGCAACAAGGGCACCTGGACCATCAACCCCACCTACGCCCAGATGGAAGGTTCCGACATCGACCTGATCGTGGCCGGCACCGACAAGGACATCCTGATGGTGGAGGGTGAAATGCTTGAAGTGACCGAAGCCGAAATGATCGAGGCCATCAAGCTGGCCCACGACAGCATCAAGGACCAGTGCAAGGCCATCAACGAAATGGCCGCGCTGGTGCCCAAGAGCCTCACCAAGCGTACCTACAACCACGAGGAGAACGACGCCGACCTGCAGAAGGCCATCTACAATGCCACCTTCCAGAAGTACTACGACATCGCCGTGCACCCCAGCAGCAAGGAAGAGCGCAGCGCTGCCTTCGGGAAAGTGAAGGAGGACTTCCTTTCCACGCTCACTGATGAGCAGAAGGCCAAGAAGGCCATGCTGGACCGCTACTTCAAAAAATCCCAGAAGGCCGCCGTACGCCGCGTAGTGCTGGAAAAGGGCATCCGCTTGGATGGCCGCAGGACTGATGAGATCCGCCCCATTTGGAGCGAGGTGGACGTGCTGCCCGGCACCCACGGCAGCGCCATCTTCACCCGTGGTGAAACCCAAGCCATCAATCTGCTCACCCTCGGCTCCAAGATGGACGAGCAAACCGTGGACACCGCCGTGGTGAAGCGCAGCGACCGTTTCATGCTCCACTACAACTTCCCGCCCTTCAGCACCGGTGAAACCCGCCCCATCCGCGGCCCCGGGCGCCGCGAGATCGGCCATGGAAACCTGGCCTTCCGCGCACTGAAGCCCGTGCTGCCCAGCGCCCTCGAGAACCCGTACACCATGCGCCTGAACTGCGACATCCTGGAGAGCAACGGCTCCAGCTCAATGGCCACGGTGTGCTCCGGCACCCTTGCGCTGATGGACGGCGGCATTCAGATCAAGGCTCCCGTGAGCGGCATCGCCATGGGCATGATCAGCGACCCCGACGGCAAGTATGCCATCCTCAGCGACATCCTTGGCGATGAAGACCACTTGGGCGACATGGACTTCAAGGTGACCGGCACCTCCAAGGGCATCACCGCCACGCAGATGGACCTGAAGGTGGACGGCCTGAGCTACGAAGTGCTGGGCCAAGCCCTGGAGCAGGCCCGCAAGGGCCGCCTGCACATCCTGGGCGAAATGATGAAGACCCTGGACAAGCCCCGCAGCGACTACAAGGAGCATGCTCCGCGCATCGTGGCCATTGAGATCCCCAAGGAAAGCATCGGGCCGGTGATCGGCCCCGGCGGTCGCGTGATCCAGGAAATCCAGGCAGAGACCAACACCACCATCGTACTCGAGGAGATCGAAGGCGTGGGCCATGTGCAGATCATGAGCGAGAACAAGGCCGGCATCGACGCCGCCTTGGCCCGCGTGAAGGCTATCGCCTTCCCTCCCACCGCCGAATTGGGCGTAACCTACAAGGGCAAGGTGAAGACCATCATGCCCTACGGTGCATTCGTGGAGATCTTCCCCGGTACCGACGGCCTGCTGCACGTGAGCGAGCTGGACTGGAAGCGCATTGAGCGCGTGGAGGATGTGCTGAAGGAGGGTGAGGTGATCGAATTCCAAGTGGTGGGCAAGGACCCGCGCACCGGCAAGCTGAAGCTGAGCCGCAAGGTGCTGCTGCCGAAGCCCGAAGGCTATGTGGAGCGCGAACCGGCTTTCGAAGGCGAAGGACGTGAACGCCGTGACCGGCCCCGCCGCGACCACCGCGAGCGTGGACCACGCCGGGATAATTGACCTTCCCGACCATTGCCGAACCAACAAGGGCCGCGCCGCAAGGTGCGGCCCTTGACGCATTCCCGCCCCCAGCCACACCATTCCCCGGTTGGCGTAACCACACCGCACGCTCCGGCGTTGAACCGCTCCGATCAACAGATTCCAACGCTCCGGGCACTATGGCAAGAATGCGACAACTCAAGATCTCCAAGCAGGTCACCAACCGCGACACTCCGTCGCTGGACAAATACCTCACCGAGATCGGCAAGGTGAAACTGATCACCGCCCAGGAGGAAGTGGAACTGGCGCGCAGGATCCGCCAAGGCGACAATGATGCCTTGGAAACGCTGTGCAAAGCCAACCTGCGGTTCGTGGTTTCCGTGGCCAAGCAGTACCAGGGCCAAGGCCTCACCCTGCCGGACTTGATCAGCGAAGGCAACCTCGGTTTGATCAAGGCCGCAGGCCGCTTTGATGAAACGCGCGGCTTCAAATTCATCAGCTACGCCGTGTGGTGGATCAGGCAGCAGATCCTGCAAAGCTTGGCCGAGCAGGCCCGCATTGTTCGCTTGCCGTTGAACAAGATCGGCTCCATCAACAAGATCAATAAGGCCTTCGCGCGCCTGGAACAAGAGCACGAACGGCCGCCCACCGCGGCAGAACTGGCGGAAACGTTGGAGATGACCCTGGAAGAGGTGAAAACCAGCATGAGCAACACGGGCCGCCACGTGAGCATGGATGCCCCGCTGCGCGACGATGGCGACAGCGGCACCATGCACGACCTGATGCGCAATGACGACCTGCCCAACCCCATGGAAGCCCTCCTGTCGGACAGTCTGCGCCTGGAGATCGAACGCTCCCTGGAATCCCTTTCAGGAAGGGAAGGCGACGTGATCCGACTCTATTTTGGCCTGGCCGGGAACCAACCCCACACCTTGGAAGAGATCGGCCGCAAGTTCGACCTGACGCGTGAGCGTGTGCGCCAGATCAAGGAGAAGGCCATCCGCCGGCTAAAGCAGGCGGGGCGCGGCAAGGCTCTGCGCACCTACCTGCATGATTGAACCGCTCCTGAACATTCTGCGCAAGGCCGCCCCGAAAGGCGGCCTTGTCCGTTCCTACCTTTGCGGGGCATGGCACACCTCATTGCCCCTTCGTTGCTTTCCGCCGATTTCGCCCGCCTGGAACAGGCCGTGGCCCTGGTGGATGCCAGCCCCGCACCTTGGCTCCACCTGGATGTGATGGACGGCATGTTCGTACCCAACATCAGCTTTGGGCCGCCAGTGATCAAGGCCATTCGCCCGCTGTCCAAAAAGGTCTTCGATGTCCACCTGATGATCATGGACCCGGACCGCTACATCAATGCCTTCCGCGATTCGGGAGCCGAAAGGCTCTCCGTTCATTACGAAGCATGCACGCACCTCCACCGCACCATACAGGCAATCAAGGCGGCGGGCATGAAGGCCGGGGTGGCGATCAATCCCCACACACCCGTCCATTTGCTGGAGGACATCGTGGAGGACATCGACCAGGTGTGCCTGATGAGCGTGAACCCCGGCTTCGGCGGCCAGCGCTTCATCCAAGGCACCTACCGCAAACTGGATCGGCTGCGCGAACTGCGTGAATTGCGAGGTGCCTCATTGCTCATTGAAGTGGATGGCGGCGTTTCCCTGGAAAACGCAACTGAACTTGTTGACCATGGCGCGGATGTGCTGGTTGCCGGCAACAGCGTATTCGGAACCGCCGATCCCGCTGCCGCCATCCGGGAATTGAGCCATTGATCCCAGGCTCTCTCCACTTCACCAACTTGCTATTTTCGCATAATGAAGCTCATTTCTACCCTGCTGTTGGCCGTTGCTTTCCCATGGGCCGGCATTGCCCAGGACCATTGCCTTTCCCATACCCTCACGGAACGGTGGCTGCAACAGCACGGCAAGCATGTGGACCTTGCGCAGGAAGCCGCTTTGCTCGAATCACAAGGCATCCGCGGCGGCGGCACATTGACCATACCCGTTGTGGTGCACGTGGTGTGGAACACGGCAGCGGAAAATGTACCCGACCTGGTCATTACCAACATCCTTGACCAGATGAACGATGACTACCAGGCCCTGAATTCGGACTACGGCAACGTGCGGCCGGTCTTCGCACCGCTGCGGGCGAATGCCAACATTGATTTCTGCCTGGCCACTGTAGCCCCCGACGGAAGCGCAACCACCGGCATCGTCCGGCAGCAAACCACCAAAACTTGGTTCGACCCGGACAGCGAAACCGATGACATGAAGTATCCGCCATACGGCAGCTCGGCATGGAACACCAACAAATACCTCAACATCTGGATCTGTGACATTTCCAGCGGGGCCTCAGGCGGTCTGGTCACCGCAGGATATGCCTATCTGCCGTACGGAGGCATGGTGGGAAGCCCCATCGACGGCCTGGTGCTCGACCGCTCATACGGCACGGGCCTTGGCGACCGCACCGCAACGCACGAAGTAGGCCACTACCTCGGGTTGGACCACCCTTGGGGCGACGGCAACTGCTCCCCAGGCGACGGAATCAGCGACACACCGGCAACCAACAGCCCCACGTACAGCTGCTCCAATACCAGCTTGATGAAGTGCAATACGCTGACCCAGTACGAGAATTTCATGGACTACAGCAACTGCACCATGATGTTCACCAATGGCCAAGCCGCGGTCATGACCGGTGTGCTGAACGGCGTAAGGTCACAACTGCTTACGTCCAACGCCTGCCAGGGAGGGGGAGGTTCCACGCTTTGCATTCCCACATCGGCACAAGGCACTTCCGGGGGCGACTTTGTTGATGGCGTGGTGCTTGGCAGCATCAACCACACCGGCACAGGATCCACGGAAGGCCCCACGTACAACGATTACACGGCCTTTAGCACCAACCTGGACCGCAATAATTCCTACACTGTGCAAGTAACCAGCGGCGAATATGAACAAGACCTGGTTGCCGCATGGATCGATTTCAACCAGAACGGAAACCTGGAAGCTTCGGAATTGCTCGGCAACGCCACCACTTCCGCACCTTTTGAGGTCAGTTCATTCACGTTCACGGTTCCGGGCAATGCGGTACCGGGCAATACAGTGCTCAGGGCCCGCGTGGTATATCCTGCCGATGGTGAGCCGCTGGACCCCGACCCTTGCGCGAACTATACTTGGGGGGAAACAGAGGACTACGGCATCGTGATCAACAGCCCGGCATCCATTGATGCGGCGCAAGGGCGCAGTATGCAGCTAAGCACTTTCCAAGACCATGTGCTGTTGGAATGGGGCTTCACGGCCAAGGAGCGGCATGCCATGGTGGTGGATGCTTCCGGCCGTAGCTTGGAAAGCTTCGTGCCAGACGCATCCCAAGCGGACATTCCCACCGGTCATCTGGCCCCGGGCGTTTACCAACTGATATTGAACTTGGACGGATCCCGCTTTACCAGCCGCTTTTTCGTGGCCGGGAAATAAGTAAGCTTCCACTGCCTGAAGCTGGCAGTACGTTGGCTTTGCAGCTTTTTCATATTTATTCATTTTTTCCGCACCTCGGGAAACCTTGCGGCACGGCCATGCGTAAAACGCCTAGCATCCCGAAGAAAGATGAACTTCCGACTGTTACCTGCCCTGGCACTGCTGTTCACTTGTCCACTTTTGGTTCAGGCGCAAAGGCCGTCCCGCTCCGGTGTGGGCTTTATGGGCGGGCCGCAGGTTGCCACATGGCAGTGCGCAGGTGCCAAGTTCCGCCCCGTGCCCGGCTTTGTACTTGGGTTTTACGCTCCCATTTGGGTGGGAAACCGCGTAGAGATCCAACCGGACCTGCTGGTCTCCATGCAAGGCATGGCGAAAGACCTTCCGGACGGCGGCCGCACCACGGTGAACAGCTTTAGCGCGGTGATGCCCGTGAGCTTGAAGTTCTTCATCAACAGGTCCATCAACATACAGACCGGTTTTCAGGGCGGCTACCTCATGTTCGCCAGTTCCAGCGAGGACCATGACATTTCCAACGAGTTGAACACCTTGGACATGGGAATGAACATCGGCGCAGGGATCGGCACGTCCGCCGGGTTGGACATCACCTTGCGGTACTACAACGGGCTCATGAACACCCTGAAGGACGACGACGTGTTCTTCCCTGCCAACAGGACCCTTCAGCTTGCCGTGGGGCACCGGTTCTCCCAGTTTTCCAGCCACCGCAGGCGTCGTTAGGCGATCCGTGCATTTCTCCGCCGGTATCTTCGCGCCATGGACCGCCCCATGCGCATCGCTTTGTTGGGAGGAGGGCAACTTGGCCGCATGTTCATCGAAAATGCCCTTCGATACGGTGTGCAGGTGAACGTGCTTGACCCGGACCCCCAATGCCCTTGCGCACACTTGGCAACGCGCTTTGAAGCAGGTCGGTTCAATGAGCGGGACACGGTAATTCAGTTTGCATCGGACGCTGACGTGGTGGGCATCGAGATAGAACACGTAAGCACCGAAGCGTTGGAACAGTTGGAAAAACAAGGAAAGACCGTGATCCCGGCAGCTGCCGTGCTGCGCACCATCCAGGACAAAGGTTTGCAGAAGCAATTCTACCGGAGCCACGGCATTCCCTCGGCTCCCTTTGCATTGGTGGAAAATGCTTCATCAATTCAGAAGCATGCAGAACTCCTGCCTGCATTCCTGAAGACGTGCACAGGCGGATATGACGGCAAGGGCGTAATGCCCGTGGATGCCGCCACCACTGTAGTTCCTGAAGAGTTCAAGGGCCCTTATATACTTGAAAAGCGGGTAGCCATAGCCAAAGAGCTGGCCGTGATCGCCGTGCGCGGTGCCGATGGCACTTCCTCGGCATACGAGCCCGTGGAGATGGTCTTCGACCCGGCACTGAACCTGGTGGACACCTTGCTTGCCCCGGCGCGCTGTGATGCAAGCATCGCCGAAAAAGCAAAGAACCTGGCGGTGCGCGTGGCTGAAGCATTCGGTGCACCAGGCATCTATGCCGTGGAAATGTTCCTCACTCCTGAAGGCGAGCTCTTGGTAAACGAAACCGCGCCACGCGCGCACAATAGCGGCCACCATACCATTGAAGCCTGTGCCAGCTCCCAATACGACCAGTTGCTCCGCGCATACATGGGATGGCCTGCGGGCGATGTGCGCATGCACGGCAAGGCCGCCATGGTGAACCTGGTGGGAGAAGGAGGCACCGGCACACCACATTTGGCCGGGGCCAAGGAAATTCTTCGCCAAAGCGGCACTTTCATCCATCTGTACGGAAAGCAGGAAACGCGCACCGGGCGGAAAATGGGGCATGTAACTGTGCTGGCGCCCACAACGGCCGAAGTGGACCGGGCCGTTTCCGCGGTAAAGGACCATGCCAAAGTGGTACCGGCATCAAATCCTAAAACACAATCCACGCAATGATCGGGATCATTATGGGCAGCCGCAGCGACTTGGAAGTGATGCGCGAGGCCGTGGACACGATGAAGGAGTTTGAAGTACCCTTTGAGGTAACGGTGGTGAGCGCGCACCGCACGCCGGAACGCATGGTGGATTATGCCAAGGGTGCGGCGGGGCGCGGGCTGAAGGCCATCATTGCGGGAGCCGGTGGCGCCGCACACTTGCCCGGCATGGTGGCTGCGCTTACCACGCTCCCCGTGATCGGAGTGCCGGTGAAGAGCCGCAACAGCATCGACGGTTGGGATTCCCTGCTCAGCATTGTGCAGATGCCGGCCGGAGTGCCCGTGGCCACCGTGGCGGTGAACGGAGCACGCAACGCAGGCCTGTTGGCCGTGCAGATCCTTGCCACCGCCGACCCCACATTGGCAATGAAGCTTGTCCAATTCAAACAAGCACAGGAGGCCAAAGTGATGGACGGCATCGGGGCAATGCGCCAGCAGTTCCCGAACAGCTTTGACAGGTAGGCCGGAAGCCTGCAGGGCCCCGATGGTGGCTTTTGCCGGGCCGCACTTCAATTCGCCGAAGGCTTCCTTTCCCCAAGATTAAAAGGAACCAGGAGCTTTACGGTGATGTTGCGGCCCATGCCGTAGATCCCACTGCGGCCAGTGCCGTTCACCGGAAAGTTGTCCATGTACTTCAGGCGGTCCATGTTGCTTTGGAAACCAATATCCGCCAAGTTGGTGCCGAGCACGGTCAAGGTCATCACCGTGCGCCCTTGTTTGCTCAATATGTCCGCGCCAAGCCCGGCATCCAACAAGGTATAGCCAGGCGTGGCCGTTTCGGTGCCACCGGCCGCCCAATACCGGTCCTGTGCGGCAATGACTTGAACACCGGCCTTGACAAACAGGTTCGTGAACCGGCCTGTCCGCTTGGGAATGTCATAACGCAGTTCACTGGTAAAGTGCAACGGCGGGATCATGGGCAGGTAGCGGGTGCCATCGGAGACGGGGATGGCACCTCCGCCTTTGTTCTGTGCAAGCACCAGTGAAACCGTGTTCCGGAAATGCAAGTGGTCCAAGGGATGTGGATGAATGTCCACGCTCGCTTCACCGCCGTATAACCGGGCCGTGGTCTGCTGAAACTTGAAGACCGGAATGCCAACGCCGTCCTGCAGGATCAATGAATCCCCCCCCCCATCGGTGCTTTGGACCGCGGCGTTGTAAATGAAGTTGTGCACCTGGTTGTTGAACAGCTCCATGCTGGCGTTGACATGTGTTCCGTTGTAGAAGAGGCCAAGGTCCTCCTGCAGGTTGACTTCCGGCTTTAGGTCCGAATCACCAAGTTGTGCATATCCGGTGCCTGGGTGAATGCCGGCTGCCGTGGCCTCTGCAGCATTGGGGGCCCTATAGCCCCGCCCAATGTTGGCCTTCAGGACCAACTGTTCATTTATGCCCCACGCCATGCCTGCACTGCCGCTAAAACCGCCGTACTGGTGGGAGAAGGCTTGGAACCGTTGTGCTGCAGCCGTGTCGTTCGTGCCTCCTTGATCGGAGATGTCAAACCCCGTTGATGGGTCGCTCCGTGAGTACATCGCACTGCTCCGAAAATAGCGCGCATCGTAGCGCAAGCCACCGGAAACATCCACACTTCCCAGCGTCCGCTTTACATGAAAAAACGGGCCGATGTCCGCCTCCGCATAGTTCGGTATCAACAGTTCAGTGCCCTTGGACGCATCATTGCGTTGGAACATGCCGTTCATTCCTGCCATAGCCTCCCATCCCCTGCTTTCCTTGAAATGGTACTTCAGGTCGAAGGGCCATGTATCCAGAATGAGGTACAATCCCGGCACGTCGAAATGCTCCGGATGGTTGAACTCCCTCCGGATGCTGCGCGAATACCCCAGCTTCGCTGCAAGCCTGCCAGCTCCGATGCCCACACTGCCCGTGGCATAGGCCCGGTAGTACTGGATGTGCTGGTGCAAGCCGTCGATGGCGTAGGAACCCATGCTCTCCTCCGTGGCTGAAGCCCATTTCGATCCTTCATCATCAATTGGATAAATAAAGCCGCGCGTAAGGCTGTCCCTGCTTCCGTCAGGAACCTCCTGCAAGTTGTCATACAGGCTCAGATCGGCACGGGCAAAGCCCCAGTCACGATGCACGCCCAAGTAACCGTTGAGGTCCAACTCCCGGAATTTTGTTCCGTACACCCGGCCGTCATACCGGTTTTTGAAATCCGCAGCGGTTTTGGCCGAGGCCCTTCCACCATACGCCATGCGCCCATTGTTGCCGTCGATGTTCACGGAAGCGGCCAAACCTTTGTTGTTACTGTCATACATGGCCAAGGCCGAGCCCTTGAGCACCCCTGCGGCCACGGGGGGAGCAGGCAAAAGGTTCACCACGCCGGCCAGTGCATCCGAGCCGTACATCAGGCTGGCCGGGCCTTTTACCACTTCAATCCGGTCAACCAAGAACTGATCTATCTCTACACCATGTTCCGCTCCCCACTGCTGACCTTCCTGCCTAACCCCGTCAAACAGGGTGAGCACCCGGCTGCCCCCGAGCCCCCTGATGATCGGCTTCGAAATGTTCGGGCCTGTGCCCACAGTACTGATTCCTGGCACGGTGGACAATGCATCGATGGCATTGCTGAAGGCATGATCCCGCAGGTATTGCCTGCCCACCAACGTAGTTGGAACAGGTGAACGTTTCAGCGCAGTGGCCTTTGAAGTACCCGTTACTACTACGTCGTGCATCTCCGTTACCGATTCGGTCAGGTAAAAGTCCTGCTTTGTGACCTGCGTCAGATCGATGGATTCCGTGATCGTGGCAAATCCCATCATGCTCACCTTCACCAGCAGCTTGGCCATTGGAAGGTTTCCCAATGCATAGTGTCCGTCCAGGTCCGTGACAGTTCCTGTTTGGAGATCGGGGAAGAACACTTCGGCACCCGGAATGGCCTGACCACTGGCCTTTTCGAAAACCGTTCCGGAAAGGGAGGTCTTTGCCGGCCCGCCCGGCCCAGCCCAGGGCGGCAATGCAACTACAAGTGCAAAAAACAAACTGATTGATCGGTCCATGCAGTTCCAATAATGAAAAGTCCATCGTTGCTCCCGTTGCGGGCGGCAAAAACCTTCGTTGCCGCTGCGAGCAAGTTGCCGGATGTTCAAATGGAACAACCCGGCCCCAACAAGGAGTGGGAAGAAAAAGAGCCTCGTATCCCGGAGGGAACGATCAGCTGAGCACAGGAGGACCCCGTAAGCTGGGGACTCCCCGATCGGGTAGCGGGAACCGATGCTCCCGTGCAACTATCCGCCCTTCAAGCAACGGCATCCAAGCCCCAAGGAAGGTCTGCGCGTTCCGGTCAAGGACCGGATAGGGAGTTTCGCAGACCGGGCAATGAAGATCGCTGTGCACCACGGCACCATGGGAATCCCCGATCCCTGTAACCGTTTCATGCACGCAGCGGTGGAACCATGTTCTCGGCAAGGAGGAGAACATGAGCAGGGCGAGGAGAACGGATGCCGGTGACAGGCGCAAAACAGCCCGGTGCATTCCACAAAAGTACCGGCGTTCCATGTTCAGTTGCAATGGCTGCACTGTTGTTGGGATTATTTTTGCCCGTCCAGCATGCTTCGATTCAATCTGGCCATCATCCTGCTATTGGGCTTGGGCACGGGCATCCGTGCACAGCAAGCCACGCCGCCCGGCCACCTGGCCGATGCCATCTGTACTTGTATGGGCACCATTGATCCAGCTGCCGACAACCGAAGCTTCGACCTGGCGGTACGGCATTGCTTGAACACCGCGATGCGCGAGCATTCCGGCGAGGTGATCGAACTGATGGGCCGATTCCCCGTGCAGGACCGCCGCTATTACATTTTGGGCATTGTGCTCGGCAGCTCGTTGGACAAGGCATGTCCGCAATACCCGCTGGTAAGGGACCGGCTCCGCAGCTTGTTTGATCCTGCCCCGGATGCGCCGAACACTTGACCAAGCATGACCTTGCCCACTGCCCCGGCCCATATCGGCGTACTGACTTCCGGCGGGGATGCCCCGGGAATGAACGCGGCCATCCGTGCGGTGGTGCGGACCGCCCACTTCAACAAGGTGGAGGTGAGCGGCATTTACGGAGGGTTTGAAGGATTGATCAAGGACGAAGTGGGGAAATTGAACGTGCGCGATGTGAGCAACATCATTCAACGCGGAGGCACCATCCTGCGCTCAGCGCGGAGCGCTTCCTTCAGGACTGCGGAAGGCAGGGCCATCTCCAAAGCCACCATGGACCGCCACCGGATGGATGCCTTGGTTATCATTGGAGGGGACGGCAGCTTTGCGGGAGCGGCCGTATTCCAAGCCGAACACGGGATTCCGGTGATCGGAATTCCGGGCACCATTGACAACGACCTGCCAGGCACCGATGCCACCATTGGCTTTGACACCGCGACGAACACGGCCATGGAAGCCGTTGACCGTATCAGGGATACCGCATCTTCCCATGACCGCCTCTTCTTTGTGGAGGTGATGGGGCGCACGTGCGGTGCGATAGCGCTGCATTGCGGCATTGCGGCTGGTGCTGAATACATCATGGTACCGGAGCGGCCCCAAGGGATCGATGAGCTGATCACCGCATTGGAACATGCGGAGCGGTCAAAATCTTCCGTGATCGTGATCGTTGCGGAAGGTGACGAACAAGGCGGCGCCTACGAAGTAGCCCGCAAGGTAAAGGCGCGGTATAACCACTACGATACACGCGTGAGCGTGCTGGGGCATGTACAGCGCGGCGGAAATCCTTCCGTGGCGGACCGTGTGCTGGCCAGCATTACCGGTGTGGCCGCCGTGGAGCGGCTACTATCCGGGGGCAGTGGGGAAATGGTTGGGCAATTGAATGGCAAACTGGTGTTCATTCCGTTCCGTTCCCTCTTGAACCAGCGCCAAGCATTGGACGGCGAACTGCTCCGGATCTTGGGGATCCTTTCCATCTAAGGAGGGCTTTCCGTTCCGGCGCTTTTGGTCCGGTACAATTCAACCAAGGCTGGCATAGGAACATTTCGTTCCACTGCCACGATCGGGGATCAGAGTTTCACCAAGCGTGCCCTAGCCAGTTGCTTGCCGTTGGCATCCAACGCAACGATCACGTACGTGCCCGAGGCCAAGCCTGTGACGTCCAGTTGCTGGGAGAACACCTTCTCCCCCACCATCCGGCCGGCCGGCTCAAAGATCCGGAGTGTGGCGGCACGGCCGGTATCGCAGCGCACAAGCACATGCTCACGCGCCGGATTGGGCCAGATGGCCATTCCCTCGCCCGCAGGCGCGGTTTCGCCAATTCCAGTGTTGACCCCTTGGCACGCATCGCCCACACCATCCTGGTCGCTGTCCTGCTGATCTTCGTTGGCCACCCATGCACAGTTGTCGCAGGCGTCCCCAATGCCGTCCCCGTCAAAGTCAGCCTGGCCCGGATTGTAGATCGTCAAACAATTGTCCTCACATGCGGCCAGGCCATCCTGGTCAACATCCACGTTCGGCACAATGCCCGTGTTCCCACCGGAGCAGATACCGCAATCATCCAAAGAGGCCGTTCCGCCAGGAACACCGCTGCAGTCGATCATCTCGATCATGCCGACACACTCGCAGTTTGCCTCATATTGGTCATTGGTGGTGGCCACATTCCCATCGTCACAGGGCGTTCCAGGCAACGCGCTACCGCCCGGTGTGCCCAAGCAATCCACCAGCTGGCCCACGCATTGGCAATCAACCGTCCAAGTGTCGCCCATGGTGGCATTGTTGCCGTCATTGCACGCCGTGCCTGGCAGCGCAGGGCCGTTCGGCACGTTGTTGCAGTCGTAGTTGGCGGGCGTGCCCGTGCACTCACAGTTGCTGTTCCAAGTATCGTTGATGGTACCGGAGTTGCCATCGTTGCAGGAGGTACCGGGTAGCGCATTGCCGCCTGCCGTACCGTTGCAATCGATCACCTGCCCCACGCACTGGCAGTTGCTGTTCCACGTATCGTTGCCGGTGTTCGCGTTGCCGTCGTTGCAGGCCGTTCCAGGGAGCGCAGGGCCGTTCGGAACGTTGTTGCAATCATAGTTCGCGGGGACACCAGCACATTGGCAGTTGCTGTTCCACGTGTCGTTGATGGTGTTCGCGTTGCCATCATTGCAGGAACTGCCGGGCAAGGCGTTGCCTCCGGCCGTACCGTTGCAGTCGATCACTTGCCCCACGCACTGGCAGTTACTGTTCCACGTATCGTTGCCGGTGTTCGCGTTGCCGTCATTGCAAGCCGTTCCCGGGAGTGCAGGGCCGTTCGGGACGTTGTTGCAGTCGAAGTTCGCCGGTGTGCCCGCGCACACGCAGTTCGGCTGCAGCACATCATTTATCGTGTTCGGATCGTTGTCGTTGCACGCGGTACCCGGCATCGCGGGGCCGTTGGGCACACTGTTGCAGTCCAAGGTTACCGCGGTTCCCACGCACTGGCAGTTGCTGTTCCACGTGTCGTTGATGGTGTTCGCGTTGCCATCATTGCAGGAGCTGCCGGGCAAGGCGTTGCCTCCGGCGGTGCCGTTGCAGTCGATTACTTGCCCCACGCACTGGCAATTGCTGTTCCAAGTGTCGTTGCCGGTGTTCGCGTTGCCGTCGTTGCAGGAGCTGCCGGGCAGTGCACTGCCTCCGGCCGAGCCGTTGCAGTCGATCACTTGTCCTATGCACTGGCAGTTGCTGTTCCAAGTGTCGTTGCCGGTGTTCGCGTTGCCGTCGTTGCAGGAGCTGCCGGGCAGTGCACTGCCTCCGGCCGTGCCATTGCAGTCGATCACTTGCCCCACGCACTGGCAGTTGCTGTTCCACGTATCGTTGCCGGTGTTTGCGTTGCCGTCGTTGCAAGCCGTTCCAGGGAGCGCAGGGCCGTTCGGGACGTTGTTGCAGTCGAAGTTCGCCGGTGTGCCCGCGCACACGCAGTTCGGCTGCAGCACATCATTGATCGTGTTCGGATCGTTGTCGTTGCACGCGGTACCCGGCATGGCGGGGCCGTTGGGCACGCTGTTACAGTCCAGGGTTACCGCTGTTCCTACGCACTGGCAGTTTGAATTCAGGACATCATTGATGGTGGAGGCATTCCCGTCATTGCAGGGGGAGCCGATCTGGCCTTGTACGTTGGGGCAATTGTCCTGGGCATTGCAAATACCGTCTCCATCCGCGTCCGGACTGGGCGTCCCTGCACATTGGCAGTTTGCGTCCAGTACATCATTCACCGTGCAGGCATTTCCGTCATTGCAAGAACTGCCCACCACTGCAGGGCCTCCAATTACGCCGTTGCAATCCGCTGTTGCCGTTCCGGAAGCGGTAGCTTGAACACCCAGCGAAAGATCATAGAACTTGCCCGTGTTCGTGGTCTGCAATTTCACGGCGCGCACCATGTAGCGCTTGCCGTTCACGAACGGAACTGCCGGACTGCTGAAATTGGTTTGGGTAACGGGCGTTGGCGTAAGCCTCACCAAGCTTCCCGTGGCCTGGTTCACCTCATACACATGGTAACCGTCCACGGAGCCCATGGGCGCGCTCCAACTGAATGCCGCCAAGCCGTTGCTGTTGCCCACTTGCAGGTTGGAAGGCCTCGGCACTACGGTCATGCGCAAACTGGGGTCACCCATCAATGCCATGTGCACCCTGTTATAGGGGCTGCCCTGGAATCCGCCGTTCTGGGGTGAATACAGCGTGGTATTGTTCATGGACACCAATGTGCTGTAGCCCACATTGTCACCCATGCCCATGTGCTGGAACCAGTAATTGGGAACACCGGACCAAACGTTGGTCAAGGCGTTGCCGCTGGCGATGGTGGCCCTGAGAAAGCTGTTGGTGACGTCCCAATCGCCGAAATAGCTGCCGAAGGACATGTTGAAGATCCCGCCGAAGGAGGTGGCTGCATAATCATCGCTGGTTCCCACGTTGTAAGCGCTCACCCATGTGCCTCCGCCGCTCGCATAAGTCCACAAATAGCTCTGGCCGTTCAGCAATGTGGAGAACTGCGTTCCGGCGGGATCGCAATTGGTGGTGTTGGATGCGCCTACCAGTGCAGGAATGCACCGGTACCCGGAGCCTGCCAACGGATCTGGCGCATCCTGGAAATTGTCGAAGACAATGCCGCGAACCTGGGGTACGAACTGGCGTGTCTTATAGGCATGGGCCTTGTTCAGGTAACGCCGGGTAAGTTCCGTTTCACTGAAGGGAAAGGAATACCAAGGCGTGCCCATGTTCCAGAAATCGATGCGGCCCACTTCCAGCTCAATCGCGCTGGGATAATCGCTTTGGTCAAACTTTCCGTCCCCGGGCACATTGTAGTTCCGGGATTGCTGGGCGGAACTGTTGTTCACCGAGTTGTCGGTCCAAGTTCCGTTCATCTCCCCGTAATAGCCGTCGCAGGGCCACGCTCCCTTGTGGTCACCATGTCCGTCAGGGTTTAGGTTTCCGGAGTACGGAACGGGCACGTGGCCGATGATGTACACCGCCTTGACCCCGGTGGGATCGGCATTGTAGTCTGCTTGAACGAGCGCGCGGATGGCCGTAACAGCCGTGGAACGCGAAACGTCATGGCGGATCACGCGCCACCCGTCATTTTGCAGGTCGTCCTGCAATTGGAGCAGCTCCGTGGTCAAGCCGCCTGAAATGTCGTTGTCCACCAAGAGCACCATTACCCCGCGGTCTTCCACCGGGTCCAGGTTGATGCCTGAGCTGATGTAGCCCGTACCGGTTGTGCCTGCCGTACGCACCACTTTGTATTCATAATAAACGCCCACGGAAACGTCGTTGTCCACGTATTGATTGACGCTGCCCCCCAAACTGGCCACACTACTGCCCCATGACTGCTGATCCTTGAGCTTGCGATAGACCGTGTAATTGGAAGCAGATGCATACGGCTGCCACTGCACCGTGATGCGTGCGGGGCTGCTTTGCACCGTGGCCGACATCTGCACCGAGGCCGCCTGCGAGTAGGACTGTGCAAGCAAAGTGGCCGAAAGGAGCATCCCGGCAACCGTGGAAAGGATCTGTTTCACCATCTGGGTCTTGGTCTGGCCTGACCATTCGCCGACCTTGGTGGGAGGACCGGCAAACAAAGGAGCAGGAGACCTTATAGCGCAACCCCGAACGCACGGGTTACGTCCATGGTTCATCAATAAGACAAATCACTTCATCAGCCCGTCCAACCAGGCATTCCGCTCCGCCAGCGGTTTACTGCCGTACTACTCTGATGCGGGATATAACCTCCTCGGAAGCAGCCTTTAACTCGAGCATATAGGTCCCGGAAGGAAGACCTCCAAGGTCTAATTCATGGCTGTATGGACGGATGAGCAGGAGCTTTCCGACGAGATCGTACAGCAAGACCTGCTTCACCCCTGCACCGGAAGCGGTGATGTAGAGGTTTCCGCTTGTTGGGTTCGGATAACAACTGACGCCTGTTTGTCCGGGTACATCGTTTATGGAAACGGTGCTGCATGCATCCCCAATGCCGTCCTGGTCCGCATCAGCCTGGTCCGGATTGAACGTCCACGGGCAATTGTCGCACGCGTCGCCAACGCCGTCCTGATCAAAATCCTGTTGTTCACTGTTAGGCACCGCCACGCAATTGTCATGGCAATCCAATACACCGTCCAGGTCGGCATCAGGATCGGGGGTGATGCCGGTGTTGCCGCCTGCACATTGCCCGCATCCGTCCACAAAGGCTGTTCCGCCCGCGAGTCCCGCGCAGTCGTACGGCAAGCCTGAACAGATGCAGGCCACAGTCCAAGTGTCGTTACCCGTTGTCGGGTCCGCATCGTTGCAAGGCGTACCGGGCAATGCGGTTCCCCCTGGTTGTTGGAGGCAATCAAAAGGAGCACCTGTGCAAACACAGTCAGTCGTCCATGTGTCATTGCCCGTGCTGATGTCGCCATCATCGCAAGCCGTTCCAGGCAGTGCCGTTCCGCCCGCAGTACCAAGGCAGTCAAATGGTTGCCCTGTGCATGTGCAATCCAATGTCCAAGCATCGTTGCCCGTGCCGGGATCCCCATCATTGCAAGCGCTTCCGGGCAAGGCAGTCCCCCCCGGAACTCCTTCACAATCCAAGAGCAATCCCATGCAAGTGCATGTGGCTGTCCACGTGTCCATGCCAGTGCCGGCATCCCCGTCATCGCAGGGCGTGCCCGGAAGCGCAGTTCCACCCGGTGCCCCCATACAATCCAATGGTTCACCCGCACAAGTGCAATCAGGCTGCCACAGGTCATTTCCGGTTGCCGGATCTTGATCATCGCATGCCGTTCCGGGCAATGCCGCTCCGTTGGGAGTACCCTCACAATCCACGGGGTTGCCGTTGCACTCACAATCAGCACCCCAGGTGTCACCGGTTGTCAACGGGTTGCCATCATCGCAGGAATCACCCGGTAGTGCATCTCCACCAGGCACTCCCAAACAATCCACCAGCAAGCCCACACATTGGCAATCGCTGGTCCATGTGTCGCCCAAGGTGTTGTTGTTGCCATCGTTGCAAATGGTGCCGGGCAAGGCCGTTCCCCCGGGCACCCCCGCACAATCCAAGGTCAGGCCAATGCATTCGCAGCTAGGCGACCAAGCATCGTTCCCCGTGGATGCGTTCCCATCATCACAAGGCGTTCCGGGAAGGGCCGGTCCACCGATCGTACCCGTGCAGTCCATCAACTGGCCTGCGCAAACGCAATCCGGGGACCAGGTGTCATTGAACGTGGCCGTATCCTGGTCATCACATGGTGTGCCCGGAAGTGCCGGGCCGTCTGGTGTACCTTGGCAATCCGCCGTTTCGCCCGTGCATTGGCAATTCAGGTCCACGGCATCATTTACCGTTGTGGGATTCCCGTCGTTGCATGCCGTTCCAGGCTCGGGCATCCCGCAACCGCAATTGCCCGGTGCAATCTTGTTCGGATCGTTCGGGCAGCCGTCCTGCGCATCGCAGGTACCGTCGTTGTCCGTATCTTGGAAGGTACCCGTGCATTGGCATGCTGCGTTAAGCACATCGTTCAGCGTGCAATCGCTTCCGTCATCGCAGGAGGATCCAACTTGGCCGGGCACCGTCGGACAATCGTCGGTGGCATCACAAATACCGTCGTTGTCCTGGTCGCCGGCCGGAGTGCCAACGCAAACACAGTTGGCATCCAGCTCATCCTCCACCGTGCAGGGATCTCCATCATCACAATCCCAACCCACCTCCCCGGTCACGTTCGGGCAGTTGTCTTGGGCATCGCACAAGCCATCGCCATCTGCATCCGGAAGCGGCGTACCAGTGCACTGGCAATTACTGTCCAATACGTCGTTATTGGTGCATTCACTTCCATCATCACAGGAAGATCCAATTTGGCCGGGGATGGTCGGGCAATCGTCCGTGGCATCACAAATACCGTCGTTGTCCTGGTCGCCGGCCGGAGTGCCAATGCAAACACAGTTGGCATCCAGTTCATCTTCCACGGTGCAGGGATCTCCATCATCACAATCCCAGCCCACCTCCCCTGTCACGTTCGGGCAGTTGTCGTGTGCATCACACAGGCCATCGCCATCTGCATCCGGAAGCGGTGAGCCAGCGCACTGGCAATTATTGTCCAACACGTCGTTGGCAGTGCAATCGCTCCCGTCATCGCAGGGTGTTCCCACTGTTCCGGGAATGGTGGGGCATCCATCCTGTGCATTGCAGATGCCATCCGCATCCGTGTCCTGGAACGTGCCCGTGCATTGGCAGTTGGCGTTCACCATGTCACCGGTGGTGCAGGGATCTCCGTCATCACAGGAAGAGCCGATGGAACCCGGTGTATTGGGGCAGTTGTCCAAGGCATTGCAGATGCCATCGCCGTCATTGTCCTGGAACGTGCCCGTGCACTGGCAATTCGCGTTGAGCACATCATTGATCGTGCAGGCACTCCCGTCATTGCATGCGGACCCGATCTGCCCGGGAACGCCGGGGCAGTTGTCCTGCGCATTGCAAATGCCGTCTCCATCCTGGTCCTGGAATGTTCCGGTGCATTCGCAGGAGGCATCCCAGGCATCGTTTACCGTGCATGCATCTCCGTCGTTGCATGGGCTTCCCGCCAGTGCAGTGCCTCCCGGAACCCCTAGGCAGTCCACTGCGGAACCACCCGCTACCGCTTGGCCCTTGGCCCCGATGCTCAGGTCGTAGTAGGTGCCGCTCGCGGTGGAAACCAGTTTCAATGCCCGCACCATGTAACGGATGGTCCCCCCTGCCCCGGAAACGACATCCGTGAACGAGGTCCCTGAAACGGCACTGTTGGTAACCCGAAGCCAGGATTGGGTAGCGGGAACGTAGCGGTAAACATGATAACCGGCCACATTGTCCAAACTGCCGGTCCAGGAGAGATTGATGTTGTTGCCTTGGACATTGCCGGTAACATTTGAAGGTGGTCCCACCATGGTCATCCGTAGGGTGGGATCGCCCATCAGCGCGATGTGCACCTGTCCTGCACCATCATTGGCCGGCGTGTACAGTCCATTGACGTTGTTCTCCGTGAGCTTTACCGCATAGCCGATGGTTTCCCCCATGCCCATGTGGTGGAAAAACCAGTTGGGTATTCCGCCCCAGAAGCTGGTGAGGATGGTGCCGCTCCCCAAGGCAGACCGCATGAAATCGTTCTGGCAGTCAAAATCACCGAAGGAGCTGCCGAACAGTGCGGTAAAAACACTCTTGGCGTTCTTCGTGGCAAAGTCATTGGAGTTGCCCACGCCATTGGCGGAATCCCAGTAGCCGCCTCCACAGCCGTAGCTCCACAAGTAGCTCTGGTTTACAAGCGTGGGGAAATAGTCCTGGTCTGTAACGTTCTGTTGGCCTACCAACGGACTGAAACCGCGATATCCGATGGAGGCAAATCCGGGTCCCTGCCCCACAAAATTGTCGTCCACCAAGCCGCGGGCCACTGCGGTGAAGTTCCTCACCTTCCAGTTGTGCAGCTTTGTAAGGTAGGTGGCCATCAGGACCGTTTCGCTCTGCGGAAAAACGGGGAGATTGTAGAAGTCCACCCGTCCGACCGCCAATTCCACCGCACTCGGAATGTTGCTCTGGTCGAATTTGCCATCGCCGGGCACATTGTGGTTGCGTGGATCAACTGCGTACGTGACGTTGACCGAATTATCCGTCCAAGTGCCGTCCACATCGGCGTAGTAAGTATCCGCGCTCCACGCTCCCTGGTGCTCCCAGTGCCCGTCCGGGGCCAAGTTCCCGGAATACGGCACTGGAACGTGGCCAAGAATGAACACCATCTTTGTGTTCGCGGGATCGGCATTGTAGTCGTTCACCACAATGTTCTTGATGCTGGGCACGCTCGCATTCCTGCTCACATCATGGCGAAGCACGGTCCAGCCATCTCCTTCCAGGTCCTGTTTCACCTGGTCCAATTGGCTGGAAAGAGCCGATGAGAAATAATCGTCCACGAGCAGGATCACCTTGCCCCTGCCTTCCACCATGGGCACTTCAATGCCTGCGTTGATGTAGGAATACCCATCACCGACGTTCACCGTGGTGCGGCGGACCTTGTACTCGTAGGAAACCTGCGGCTGAACATTGCCATCCGTCCAAGAGAGCGCGTTGGCGTCCAAATTGGCCACCGGATTGCCCCAGCTGGTGGCCCCCTTCAATTTGCGCCAGATCTGGTAGCCCGTAACGTTGTACAATCCCTGCCAATTCAAGGTGATCCGGGGCGGCGAGGTTTGCACCTGTACCGAAGCACGCACACTGGCCTCATAAGCTTGGGCCTTTCCGGGTTCCGAAATGGACAAGCACCCAAACACAAGGCCCACAAGGAGCAGATCACGGCCGCGCATCAGAAAATGGGGGTACAATTTAGCCGCTTATGCGCGTTCCATGCCCATTGAATTACCTGCACGGTTGGACCGCTACCTAACTCCCTGAAGCACAAGTCATCAACAACGGTTGAAAACTACTGATTGAGAAATCGGCAAACGGCAGTAATTTCAAGACCAATTCCGGAAACAACGCCACGACCACCTGAAAACTGCTGTTCATCCAGCACAAACTTTTCCCGGCGGCCCGCGTTCAATGGTACCTAAACCAGCCCTGTTCAGCGGCTTGACCAAGCATGTCAAATAACAGAATTGCAGCGCCCTCCAACATCCACAAGCTGTTTGAGGACACTGCCACCAAGCGGCCAGATGCCCTTGCGCTGATCGCCGGAACCGCTGTTTTCAGCTACGCCCAGTTAGCCGAAAAATCGGCCCGATTGGCTGCCCGGATCGATCCCCAAGGGGCAAACCGCAGCAAAACCGTCGCCCTCTGCCTCGACCGATCCCCCGAACTCATCATCGCCGTCCTCGGCATTGTGCAGGCCGGTGCAGCATACGTGCCCATCGACCCCACCTACCCTGCCGAACGCATCGCCGGCATGCTGGAAGATGCCAAGCCTCCGGTGGTGATCACCAGCAAGGCGCACCAGCATTTGTTCAAAGGCACCAAGGCGAAGGTGCTGCTGATCGAGGACATCGACCTCAATAACGGCCCCATGTTCGACGGCCCTTGCCCTGCCACGGCCGCTGATCTGCTCTACGTCCTCTTCACCAGCGGAAGCACCGGCCGCCCGAAAGGCGTGGCCATGCCCCACGGGCCGCTGACGAACTTGATCCAATGGCAGCTGCGTACTTCGGTATTGAAAGAAGGCGATTGCACCCTGCAGTTCGCGCCCATCAGCTTCGACGTGAGCTTCCAGGAGATCTTCACCACCTTCGCCCAAGGCGGTACGCTGGTGCTGATCACCGATGAGGACCGTTTGAACAGCACCCAACTGCTGCGCAAGATCATCGCCGAGCAGATCAACCGCATCATTGTGCCCTTCGTGGCACTGCAATACCTCGCCGAAGCGGTGGAGCGCACCGGCGAAGTGCCTTCCTCGCTGAAGGAGGTCTTCACCAGCGGCGAGCAACTGAAGATCACCCCGGCGATCATCAACCTCTTCCAGCAACTGCCCGGTGTGCGCTTCTGCAACCAGTACGGCCCCACCGAAGGCCACGTAGTGAGCGAGCTCGAACTGAAAGGCGACCCCTCCACCTGGCCCGCACTGCCCAACATCGGCAAGGCCATTGACAACGTGAAGCTCTACGTGCTCGATGAGCAGATGAAGCCGGTGAGGAAGGGGGAGGAAGGAGAATTGTACCTCGGCGGCGCGTGCGTGGCGAAAGGCTACATCAGTCGCGATGACCTTACGGCGGAACGCTTCCTCGCGGATCCGTTCATCCCCGGTGGCCGTATGTACAAGACCGGCGACCGTGCTGCCGAACTACCCAACGGCGAGATCGACTACAAGGGCCGCATCGATGGCCAGGTGAAGGTGCGCGGCTACCGCATTGAGCTCGGCGAAGTGGAAGTGGCGCTTGAAAAGCATGCTTCCATTGAACAAGCCGTGGCCAATGTGCGGGAAGACCGTCCGGGGTTGAAGCGGCTGGTAGGCTACTATGTGGCGAAGCAGGACGTGAGCGTGAACGAGCTGCGCAAGCACCTCGCTTCCCTCCTGCCTGACTACATGGTGCCCTCGGCCTTCGTGGCGGTGAAGGAACTGCCCCGCACGCCCAGCGGCAAGATCGATCGCAAAGCCTTGCCCGCACCGGATGTAAAACGCCCGGAATTGGACGTTGTGTTCGCCGCACCGCAAAGCGCCGTGCAGAAGAAGCTCGCCAACGTGTGGGCCGACCTGCTCGGCATCGACCGCGTGGGCATCGACGACAACTTCTTCGACCTCGGTGGCAACTCGCTGCTGAGCATCCAATGCGTGGCGGGATTGGAAGGCCATGGCCTGAAACTGCCGATCGTGAAACTGTACCAGCATCCCACGATCAGGGCGTGCGCGGCATTCTTGGAGGGTGATGCAGCGGCTGTGTCTCCTGCCGAGATGGCGAGAGCACGAAAAGCCGGACGGGAGTCCGGCGGCACGAAGGGTGACATTGCCATCATCGGCATGAGCGGCCGTTTCCCCGGTGCGGCGAACCTGGAAGAGCTGTGGCAGAACCTGCTGGCCAGGAAGAACAGCATCAGCAAATGGAGCGCTGACGAGATCGACCCGAGCATACCGGCCGAACTGCGCAACGACCCGGACTACGTGAAGGCGCGCGGGGTGATCACCGATGCCGACAAGTTCGACGCGGCCTTCTTCGGCGTGAACCCCAAGGTAGCCGCGCTGATGGACCCGCAGCAACGCGTGTTCCTGGAAACGGCCTGGGCCGCGCTGGAGGATGCCGCGTACGACCCCGCACAGTTCGCAGGGCTCATCGGCGTGTATGCCGGCATGGGCAACAACACCTACTACACGCGCAACGTCATCGGCCATCCCGAGCTGATCGAGCAGGTCGGCGATTTCCAGGTGATGACGGCCAACGAGAAGGACTACATCGCCACGCGACTCGCGTTCGAGTTCGACCTGCGCGGTCCGGCGATCAGCATGAACACGGCATGCAGCACCTCGCTGGTGGCCATCGCGCAGGCCTTCCATGCCCTGCGCGGCGGCGAGTGCGACATGGCGCTGGCCGGCGGCATCGCGATCACCGCGCCGATCAACAGCGGCATCGTGTACAACGAAGGCGGCATGTACAGCCCCGACGGCAGCACGCGCACCTTCGATGCCGAAGGCAAGGGCACCAGCTTCAGCGATGGTGTGGGCATCATCGTGCTCAAGCGCCTGGATGATGCGATCCGCGACAAGGACCACATCTACGCCACCATCAAGGGCGCTGCGCTGAACAACGACGGCAGCGACAAGGCCAGCTTCACCGCGCCCAGCGTGCGCGGCCAAGCGGAGGTGATCGCCATGGCCCAGGCTGATGCCAGTGTTACACCGGATCAGATCACGTATGTGGAAGCGCACGGCACAGCTACGCCATTGGGAGATCCAATCGAAGTGGAGGCGCTGACGCTGGCGTTCCGATCGGGCGCAGATGTACCGTCGACCCATGGGTCGACGCAACAATTCTGCGCGATCGGATCGATCAAGAGCAACATCGGCCACCTTACGGCTGCGGCGGGTGCGGCGGGCGTGATCAAGACCGCGCTGGCGCTTCAGCAAGAGCAGATCCCCGCGAGCATCGGTTTCGAAAAGCCGAACCCCGCGATCGACTTCGCGAACTCGCCCTTCAAAGTAGCCCAGGACACCATCGCCTGGCCGCGCACCAGCAGGCCGCGCATCGCGGGGGTGAGCAGCTTTGGCGTGGGCGGTACCAACGCGCACGTGATCATGGCGGAACCGCCGGTCATGGCGGCTTCGGGCGCATCGCGCAGCAAGCAGGTGTTCTTCCTTAGCGCAAAGAGCAAGACCAGCTTGGATGCCATGACGGAGAATTTCCGCCAGTGGCTGGCAGCGCACCCCGATGCTTCCCTTGCCGACGCCGCATACACGCTGCAGGTGGGACGCCGTTCCTTCAAGCACCGCCGCTTGATCGTAGGCGGAAGCCACAGCGAAGTGATTGACGCGATCACGAACAAGGACGCACAACTGATCGGCACACGCGAGTTGCACGAGGCCGCACCGGGCGTGGTGTTCATGTTCCCCGGCCAAGGTTCACAATACGTGAACATGGGCCGCGACCTCAGCGAAAGTGAGCCGGTCTTCAAGCAGCATTTCGATCACTGCTGCGCGCTCTTCAGTAAGGAGTTCAGCACCGATCTCAAGGCCATCATCTTCCCGAAAGCCGGTGAAGAAGAAAAGGCCGCCGAGCAACTGAAGCAGACCATCTACACGCAGGCTTCTCTCTTCACAATGCACTACAGCCTCGCGAAGCTGTGGATGCACTGGGGCATCACGCCCGACGCGATGATGGGCCACAGCATCGGTGAGTTCGCCGCTGCATGCCTGGCCGGTGTGTTCTCGCTGGAAGATGCAATTAAGCTCGTTGCCAACCGCGGCCGCATGATGCAGGAACTGCCCGGCGGCAGCATGCTCAGCGTGCGCGCGGCGGAGGAGGACGTGGCGAAGCGCCTGCCCGCCGGTTGCAGCATCGCGGCCAACAACGGCCCGCAATTGTGCGTGGCCAGCGGTCCGCACGAGGCCATTGCCAAGCTGCACGCTGAATTGGAGAATGACGGCATCACCTGCAAGCTGCTCGTGACCAGCCACGCTTTCCACAGCCCGATGATGGACGCCATGGTGGCGCCGTACAAGCAGGTTGTCGAAAGCGTGAAGCTGAACGCACCGCGCATCCCAATCGTGAGCACGGTGACCGCTGAATGGCTGAAGGACGACGAGGCCACTTCACCCAAATACTGGAGCGATCACATCCGCGCCACGGTGCGCTTTGCGCAAGCCGTGAAGTTCGCGTGGAGCGACGCAAACAGGGTGATGCTGGAAGTGGGCCCGCGCACCACGGCCACCACCTTGGCCCGCCAGCAAAGCACGGACAGCAAGAAGCAAGCAGCCGTGGCTTCGCTCAGCGATCACGCAGGCAACGGCAACGAGCTGGCGCAGCTGCTGAAAGCCGTGGGCGGCCTGTGGCAGAGTGGCGTGCTGATCGACTGGGAGAAATTCTACGAGCGTGAGGAGCGCAGGCGGATCAGCCTGCCGACATACGCTTTTGAAAGGGTACGACACTGGGTGGAGCCTGCGGCTCTGCAAGCCGCAGTAGGTGGACAGGGTGGACACGGTGAAGCCACCGTGTCCACCCCGTCCACTGGGCTGGCAGATGCCAGCCTTGCACCCAAGGACCAACTGATCGCACAAATCAAACACCTGCTGGAAGAAAGCTCCGGCCTGGAACTCGCTGAAGCGAGCAACGAGGAGACCTTCCTGGAGATGGGCCTCGATTCGCTCTTCCTTACGCAGGTCGCCACCTCGCTCAGCAAGAAGTTCGGCGTGAAGATCAGTTTCCGCCAACTGAACGAGGAACTGCCAAACCTGGAGAAATTGGCGGAGCACTTGTTAGCGAATGGGGTGGGTTCAGTTGTCAGTTCACAGTTGTCGGTTGTCAGTGCCCGGACAACGGACAACCAACAACCAACAACTGTTTCCGCCATCGAAGATGCCCCCGAACTGAAGAAGGTCTTCGGTGCCCAGGCCCGCATCAGCAAGGAAAAAGAAGACGACTTCACCCCGCAACAGCGCGCCTGGTTCGAGGACTTCGTGCAGCGCTACACGGCGAAGACCGCCAAGAGCAAGGCCTTCACGCAGGCCAACCGGGAGCACATGGCCGACCCGCGCGTGGTCACCGGCTTCAAGCCGCAGACCAAGGAACTCACCTACCAAGTGGTGGTGGACCGCAGCCGGGGCGCGCGCCTCTGGGACATCGACGGCAATGAATACGTGGACATCCTCAGTGGCTTCGGGAGCTCGATGTTCGGCTACATGCCCGACTTCATCCGCAAGGCCGTGCAGGAACAAGCCGACCAGGATGCGAGCATCGGCCCCATGTCGCCGCTGGCGGCGGAAGTGAGCAACCTGCTCTGCGAGCTCACCGGTGCCGAACGCGCAGCGGTGTGCAACACCGGCAGCGAAGCTGTGCTGGGTGCCATGCGCATGGCGCGCACGGTAACGGGCCGCAGCCTGATCATCTCCTTCAGCGGCAGCTACCACGGCATCAACGACGAGGTGATCATCCGCGGCAGCAAGAGCAAAAAGAGCTACCCCGGTGCGCCCGGCATCATGCCCGAGGCCGTGCACAACATGCTGGTGCTGGACTACGGCACGCCAGAAAGCTTGGAGATCATCAGGCAGCGCTGCCACGAGGCCGCCGCCGTGCTGGTGGAACCGGTGCAGAGCCGCCGGATGGAATTCCGCCCGGTGGATTTTTTACGCGAAGTGCGCAGGATCACCAAGGAACATGGCACGGCCTTGATCTTCGACGAAGTGATCACAGGCTTCCGCATGCACCAAAATGGCGCGCAGGGCCTCTTCGGCATCCAAGCCGACATCGGCACCTACGGCAAGGTGATCGGCGGCGGCATGCCCATCGGCGCCATGATCGGCAGCCGTCCGTGGATGGACGCGCTCGATGGCGGCGACTGGCGCTTCGGCGATGGCAGCGTGCCCGAAGCGGGCGTCACCTACTTTGCCGGCACCTTTGTGCGCCACCCGCTCACGCTTGCGGCAATGAAAGCCTCGCTGCTGCACATGAAGCAGGATGGCCCCACCTTGCAGAAGCGCCTCAACGGCCTCACCGAGGGCATGGTGGAACGCGCAAACGCGCTCTTCGACCAATACATGCTTCCCTACCGCTGGGTGAACTTCGGCAGCGCGTTCAAGACCAAGTACGACGAGAGCATCCACTACACCGAGCTCTTCTTCATGCTGATGCGGTACCACGGTGTGCACGTGCTGGACTTCCCGCACTTCCTCACCACGGCACACACCCTGGCGGACGTGGAGTTCATCCTGCATACGCTGGAGAAAACATGCAAGGAACTGCGCGCATCCGGCTTCATGCCGAAGCGCACGTATCCGATCGAGGTGGTGAACAACTCGTTGAACGGGCATGCGCAAAAACTGAGCGAAAGAGTGATCCGCGCAACGGAAGCACCCGTTCCCGGCGCACGCATGGGCCGCATGCCCAACGGCGATCCCGCCTGGTTCGTTCCGGACCCGGCCCGCAGCGGCAAGTACCTGATGTTGGAAGGAGAAGAACTTTGAAGAAGCGAGCATGGAACAATTTTTCAAGGAGACCCGATTGGTGGCGGTGGAACATGACCCGTTCGCCGGTACGCCTATTCAGTTGACTGCACCCACCACAGAGCCGCAACGGGAGGTGTGGGCCGCATCCCAAGTGGGCGAAGAGGCCTCATGCTCCTACAACGAATCCATCAGCCTTGACCTGGACGGCCCGCTTGACCCCGGCATTCTGCGCGCTTCAATTGCCTCCGTGGTGCAACGCCACGAAAGCCTGCGTGCGGTGTTCGACAGCACCGGCACCCGCATGGTGGTGCAGCAGGAAATGCCCGTGGAACTTGAAATCCACGACTTGGCATCCCTTCAGGAAGAAGCACGGAACAAACAGATGGAGGAGATCGGCATGGACTTGATGGCCACGTCGTTCGACCTTGCCCACGGGCCATTGATCCGGTTCATCCTTTTCAGACTGGGCAGCGCAAAAAATGTATTGCGCATTGTGGCCCACCACATTGCTTGTGATGGCTGGTCCATGAGCATCCTGATCGGCGACCTGAGCAAGGCATACGCCGCTGGCGGCAGCTTGGAGCACGCCGGATTGCCGGAAGCCGTTTCCGCCAGCCTTTATGCGCAGGAATTGAACGCCTTTTACCGATCTGACGCGAACAAGGAGGTGAAAGCCTACTGGAAAGAGTTGTTCACGCCACCGATCCCTGTGCTCGACCTGCCCGTGGACCACGGCCGGCCACTGGAAAAGACATGGAACGCAAAGCGCATTGACATTGCCCTGGACCCGGCGATCACGGAGGGCCTGAAAAAGCTGGGAACCCGTTTCGGCAGCAGCTTCGTCACCACCCTGCTCTCCGTGTATGAAGTACTGCTGGCGCGCATCACCGGCCAAAGGGACATCGTGGTGGGCATGCCGGCCGCCGGGCAAAGCGACATGGGCATGGAGGAACTTGTGGGGCACTGCGTAGCCCTGCTCCCACTGCGCTCGGTGATCGACGAAGACCTGCCGTTCAGCACGTACTTGCAACAGCGCAAGAAATCATTGCTCGATGCATTCGACCACCAGCGGTTCACCTTCAGCACGCTCCTCCATGAGCTGAACATTCCGCGCGACCCCGGGCGCGTGCCCCTTGTGCCGGTGATCTTCAACCTGGACATGGAGATGGACGACCGGGTGAACTTCCCGGGCCTTGTGCACCACCTGCGCAGTGAGCCACGCACGTATGAGCAGTTTGAATTGGCCATGAACGCCAGCAGCTCCAAGGGCCGGCTTACCTTGGAATGGTCCTTCAATACAGACCTCTTCAAGGAGGACACGGTACGCGGCTGGATGCGTGAACTGGAGCAAATGGCCAGGCACATCATCGCCGATCCTTCCACCATCATTGATGACCTGCTTCATGAGGGCCGCCAACTGGCCGAACTGCCCCACAGGGAGTGGACCGGGACCGCATCGGCAACCCCGCAAGAGTTGACCATCCCCGCAGCGTTCGACCGCATTGCGAAGATGCATCCCGACCACAAGGCTTTGGTGCAAGGAAACGCCTCGCTCACCTACGGCGAACTGCGCGACCAGGTGGACGCATTGGCCGCGGAACTGATCGATCGCGGCGTGCGCCCAGGCATGGCGGTGGCCGTGTGCGCCGCCCCGAGTTTTGACCTGATCACCGCGCTGCTGGCCGTTGTGCGGGCGGGCGGGGCATTCCTGCCCATTGACCACAGCTACCCCAAGGCCCGGCTGGACTATCTGCTTTCCGATTCCGGGGCAAGCATCCTGCTCACCACAAAGAGCCTGTCCAACATGTTCGGCGATTTCCGCGGAACGCTGGTGGCCATTGACGGCGAACGCACGGGCAGCATCGTGCGCAGGCCCGGGTTCGCGGGCACCACGGATGACCCCGCATACATCATCTACACTTCCGGCTCCACGGGCGAACCCAAGGGAACCGTGGTACCGCACAGGGGGGTGATGCGCATCGTGAAGGACCAGCCCTTCGTGGAATTCGGGCCCGGGCTCACCACGCTCTTCCACCTTTCCATCTCCTTTGATGCATGCCAGCTCACGGTGATGGGCACCTTGCTCACCGGCGGCACCATGGTGCTCCCCGCATCCGAAAAGCCGGCACTTTCAGACTTTGTGAACGCCATCCGCAACCAAGGGGTGAACTGCCTGTTCTCCGCGAGCGGCTATTTCAAACTGCTGGTGGACGAGCACCTGGAAGACCTGAAACGGCTGCGCTACTTCATCACCGGCGGGGATGCCATATCCGTTCCGCACGTACGCAAAGCGCTGCGGACACTGGGCCCCGGCGTGGTGATCAACGTATACGGCCCAACGGAGGCCACCATCCTGGCCACGGCCTATCCCGTGGTGGATGAAAGCTGGGCAGGCGGCTCCATCCCCATAGGAAAGCCCATCGGCAACACCCTGCTGCACGTGCTGGATGCCAAGGGGCGCCCCGTGCGCGTTGGCCAGACAGGCGAACTGTACATCGGCGGTTCCGGCGTGGCCCTCGGCTACCTGAACCGCCCGGAGCAAACGGCGAAGCACTTCCTGCCCGATCCGTTCAGCAAAATCCCCGGTGCCATGATGTACCGGACCGGGGACATGGTGCTTTGGAACGAGGAAGGCGAACTCGAATTTACCGGACGCACAGACGACCAAGTAAAGGTGCGCGGCTTCCGCGTGGAACTTGGCGAAGTGGAGGCAGCCCTGAACAACCTGGCAACCGTAAAGGACAAGGTGGTGGTGGCCTTACCCTCCAGCAACGGCGAAAAGCGCCTGGTGCTCTATACCGTACCGGCCGATCCGGCTGTGGTGGCGGATGACGAAACTTCCGCACCCGGCACCAATGCGGCCTTCCGCCAGGCTGTGGAAGAGCACCTTGCCCAAGCCTTGCCGGAGCACATGCGGCCCTCGGACATTGTGGTGATCCGATCCATGCCTTTGAACTCTAGCGGCAAACCGGACAAAAAGCGCCTGCCCGAGCCGCCGCGCAGCCAAGCGCACATGCTCACCAAGCATGTTTCCCCGCGCAATGAAATGGAGACCGCGCTGGCCCGGATCTGGTGCAAGCTCCTCAATTTGGAACAGGTAAGCATCCACGACAATTTCTTCGAGATCGGCGGGCAATCCTTGATCGGCATCCAGATGCTTGCACATGTGGAACGCGAACTGGGCCAAAAGCTACCCGTAAAGGCGCTGTTCCAATCGCCCACCATTGCCAAGTTGGCGGCCATGATGAACCATGGCCCCGCCACCGGACTGAACTTGAAGAACCTTTCCGCCATACAGCCCAAGGGAGAACGGGCGCCATTCTTCTGCGTGCACGGGGATGAAGCAAACGTCTTCATTCCGCGTTACCTGGGCGAAGGCCAGCCATTCTACGGCTTCTTCCACCAAGGGGAAGATGGCCTGCCGGTAACCTACAAAACCACGAAAGGAATTGCGGAGCACTACATCCGGGAGCTCCGCCAAGTACGGCCCCGCGGACCCTACTTCCTCGGCGGCTACTCCTTCGGCGGCATCGTGGCGTTCGAAATGGCGTGCCAACTGGTTGCTCAGGGTGAATCCGTACCGCTGGTCGCCTTGTTCGACACCTATTCACCGGAGGAAAACGTGGAGATGATCAGGATCGAACAGAAGATCCATGAACCGTTGAAGCGCGTGATCATGCGGAAACTGGTGAAGTTTTACCACGACCGCAAAAAACCCTTGCCGGGCAAGTTGCGCCACTTCTACATCATCGATACGTACGGCACTTCCATTGAGCAGTACAGGCCGGGAGTGTTTCCGGGCCGCTTGACCCTGATCCGCACCAAAACCAGCCCCGGCACACAGGATATGGGCTGGGGCAAGTTGGCCAAGGAGGGCGTGGAGATCAGGTACACCGACGGGGACCACTATTCCATTGTAAAGGAGCCGTTCGTAAGGCAATTGGCGGATGAACTGGGACAATGCCTTGTAGTAGCGCAGGCCACCGCCAAGGCAACGGCGGGATAGGCCGGAGGCCATGACCAACATGAGGACATTGCGGGTGTACTGCACCACCTTGGACGTAGGCCAGTCAACAAAGCCTTCGTTCATGCTGCAAAAAGGGGAAACGCACCTTTGGTATGCCACACTGCTCTCCTTGGCCCACCGCGCCGCCCATTACCGGTTGCTTTTGGATGGGGAAGAACAAGCCAGGGCGGCACGCTTTCTCCATGAACATGACCGCGAGCGATTCATTTTGGGACATGGATTGTTGCGGTCCCTGCTTGGAAAATACCTCGGTGCCCCCCCCGCTTCATTGATCCTTCAACGAGGCGAATTCGGGAAACCCTTTCTAAAAGACCACCCCTTTCACTTTAACCTGAGCGACACCAAGGATGCCGTGCTGGTGGCCATCGCGGACAAGCCGATCGGGGTGGACATAGAAACGATGAACCGCCATACCGACCATTTGCGCGTGGCCGATCATTACTTTACCGGCAAGGAAGTTGACAGCATCCGAAGGGCGGATGATGGCAAACGGCGCTTCCTGGAACTATGGACACGCAAGGAAGCGGTTCTGAAAGCCTGCGGTGTTGGCCTGATGGATGATCTGCACAGCTTGGAAGTGGGCAGTCCTGCGAACACCATGGCGATCTCCCATCCGGATTTTGTCCGCATGGCGGCGCCTGCATACCACGTAGGCACCTTAGCATCCGGACCTGACCACCTGATCAGCCTGGCCAGCACGGATGCCATCAAGAAATTGCAGTTCTTCCATGCTGCCGCCGGCGATCAATCGCCCTCCCCGTAGAACCGCGGGTGGAAGTTGAGCAAGTAAAGCTTTTCACTGGCACGGGTAACTGCGGTGTACAGCCAGCGCAGGTATTCCCGGTCGATCATCTCCTCCGTTACGTAGCCCTGGTCCACGAACACGCTTTTCCACTGGCCGCCTTGTGCCTTGTGGCAGGTTACGGCGTATGCATACTTCACTTGCAGCGCGTTCACATAGGGATCACGCTTGAACTCACGGAACCGCTCGGCTTTGGTGCGCGCAACGATGTTGGCCAGCACATCCTGCCCCAATTGCCGCATGCGCGGCCCCGGCAGCGCAGGGCCTTCGCCCCCCAGCACGTCCAAGATCACCTTTACTTCCAGCTCGCGATCGGCCTGGCCATCCCACCAGTCAATGGTGAGGTCCGCGAACCGCAGTCCGTACTTCTGCTCGGTATGGTGCACGCGCCGCACGGTGACTTGTTCCCCGTTGGCGATCAAGCCGAACGAACCGGCATCCTGCTCGCGCGCTGCCCAGAAATAGTTGTTCTTCACCACCATCAGGCGGTCGTTTGCCTCCAGTTCCTCCTCAAAACCATGGATGCGCGCCCGCACTTGCTGGCTGTACTGATAGGCCCTCTTGTTGCTCCTGCAGATCAAGCACACTTCGTCATCGCCATGCCTGGCGTATGCCTCTTCCAGCGCATCCTGCAGGTCGTGGCCGTCCACGCGGACCACATCACTAAAGCCGGTGATGAACTGCGGCACAACCGGTTCGTGCCCGGCATCGTCCGCATCCTCCCCGTCCGGTTGCGCGAGCAGCGCCCGCAAGGCGGTGGCATTCGCCAAAATGCCGGAAGCCTCGGATTGGCGGACCACATCCGTGAGTTCGATGGTTCCGGCCAACAATCCCCGCGCGGAGAGGTCCTTGAGGTCGAGCGCAGGACTGTGGTCGCTGCCCACGGGGGGCAGCTGGGCAGGGTCGCCGATGAGCAACAACTTGTTGCCGGGGGCCGAAAACACATATTGGAACAGGTCCGAAAGCAAGTCCCGTTCAAAAGCTCCGCCACCGCCGGCACCGATCATGCTGGCTTCATCCACCACGAACAACGCGTGCCGTTCGCGGTTCGGCGCCAAGGACATGCCTGCATAGTCACCGTCCCCATCGGAAGCGGTGCGGTAGATGCGCCGATGGATGGTGCTTGCCGGTGCACCCGCGTAGGCACTGAGCACTTTGGCCGCACGGCCTGTGGGAGCCAGCAGCACCACCGGCCTGCCGGCCTCGGCCTGCACACGCACCAAAGCGCCTACCAACGTGGTTTTACCGGTGCCTGCATAGCCCTTGAGCACCAGGGTGGCATGGGGCTTTTCCGTTGCCAGCAAACGCTCCAAGGCATTGATCGCCTTTTGCTGGCCCTCGGTGGGCACGTGCACCAAGCGTGCAAGCAGGCGGTCGGTAAAGGCAGGCATGCCGCAAAGGTGGCGAAGGGCGTTCGGCCGCGTTTCTTGCGGCCCGCGGGCCGGAAATTAGTTCCTTTGCGAATGCCTGCCGGTGCAGCAGGCCATTGGAATGAACACGGAAACTTTCCGCCGGGAATACGACCCGGCCCGCGACCATGCCTGGCACTTGAGCTGTTGGCTCGCCCCGGGCCTGCAAGCTTGGTGCGTGCACGAACGGTCATCCGGAAAATTAATGGCCTTGGCCAGCGGTACAGGGGAAGAACTGCCTGCCCCCGCCATGGTACCTGCGCGGCCGGCCAGCGTAAGCTTCACGGCCATGCCTGAAGTAGGCACACTGGTACCGGAGAGCGCATTGGAACCCGGCACGGAAATGCGCTATTTGAAACTGGTGCACGGCACCGTGCCCACGGGCCTGCTCCGCGATGAACCCATCGGTGTGATCGGCGCGCGGTGCATCTACCTGCACGACGAAGCCGCAGAGCGCAACTTGCTGCAACGCTTTCCGAATGCGCGCCCGCTGCCATTGCAGGGCGCGTTGGTGGGCCACGCCCTGGCCCACGGCTCCACGGGCGCTGTTGCGGTGCTTCACCGCTCCTCCACCCGCTTGGACATCGCCATCGCGGACAAGGGCAAGCTCTTGCTGAGCAACACCTTCCATGCCACCGTGGCCGAGGACGTGCTCTACTACACCCTGTTCTGCCTGGAACAATGCGGCCTTGCCACGGACAACACCACCATCCGGGCGGGAGGCACGCACCTCACAGCGGGTGAAGAGCACCTGCTCTCCCTGTATGTTGCAAACGGGCCCATTCCTGCCACGGGTGCAGGCAATACCGCGTTGGAAGGCTTGGAGCTGGCCAATGCACACCACTGGACGGGCTTGATCGAACAGTTCTCATGCGCATCATAGGCGGACGGCTCAAGGGGCGGCGCATTGAACCGCCACGCGGCATCACCGCAAGGCCCACCACGGATTTCACCAAGGAGGCGCTCTTCAACATCCTGCAGCACTCCATACCGCTGGAAGACATCCGCGTGCTGGACCTCTTTGCCGGCGCGGGCGGCATCTCGCTGGAGTTCCTGAGCCGCGGTGCGGAACAAGTGATCAGCGTGGAACTGGACAACGTGCTGCATGCCTATCTGCGGCGCAATGCCGCAGCCCTCAACCTGGCGAACTGGCATTGCGTGAAATCCGATGCGTTCGCATTCCTCCGCGCCCAGCACGGCAATTTCGATGTGATCTTCGCCGATCCACCCTTCAACCTTCCCGGCACTTCGGACCTTCCGGCCCTGGTGCGCGAACGGCAGCTCTTAGGCACGAACGGCCTGTTGATCGTGGAACATCCGCGCGATATCGACTTTGGCACGGATCCCTGGTTCGATTCTTGCCGCAAGTACAGCAACATCCATTTCAGCTTCTTCACCCCGAAACCCGGAACGCCATGAACACCCCTGCATCCAACGGGCAACGCATCGCCGTGTTTCCCGGTTCCTTCGATCCGGTGACCATCGGCCATGCCAGCATTGTGCAGCGTGCACTGCCGCTCTTTGACCGCATCGTGGTGGCCATCGGCGAGAACAGCACCAAGCGCTACATGTTTCCCCTGGAGCAGCGCCTGGCCTGGCTGAAGGGCACCTTCAGCAACCTGCCGAACGTGGAGGCCATTTCCTTCAAGGGCCTCACCGCGGACCTGTGCGTGGAGCTTGGTGCCAAATACATTGTGCGCGGCCTGCGCAACAGCACCGACCATGGCAGTGAGCGGAGCATCGCCCTGATGAACCATGCCCTGCGCGGCGTGGAGACCATCTTCCTGCCGGCACTGCCGGAACATGCGCACATCAGCAGCACCATTGTCCGCGAGCTGATCGCCAATAAGGCGGATGTATCCGCGTTCGTACCGGACGCAGTGCGCCTTCCATGAGGTCAGCAGCATTCATTGCCTTGCTTCCGATCGCGCTCGGCCTGCGCGCCGGGCCCGTCACCATTGCGTTGGATGCACCCGGCTATGCCGGCAGCGAGGTTGTGCTGTACCGCTACATGGACCCCTTCACCCTGCGGCTTGAACGCATTGCGCAAGGGCGCACGGATGCGAAGGGCCAGGCCGTGCTCACGGCCGAAGTGGATGGCACCGTGCGCGCGCAGTTGCGCATCAACGAAGTCTCCGCCGACCTGTACCTGCGCCCGGGCGAGTACCACGCCACCATGCCCTTGCCAAGCACCGGGGAGGTGCGCACCATGAGCGGGGCCACCAAGGTGAACCTCATTTTCCCCGGCCTCTCGCGCATGGATGTGAATGCCTTGGTAGGCGACCTCAACATGCGCCTCGATGCCTTTCTGGCCGAAAACCTCGCCACGGACCCCAATTCCGGAATGGCCGCCGTGGCCAAGGCAAGGAACGGCCAGGGCAAGATGGAACCGGATTCAGCCAAGGAAAGCCCGGACCTGTTCCTCTCCCCGCAGTGGAACGAAGCCCGCGTGGACACCTTCGCCCGCAAACTGCACAAGTTTTATGCGGGCGTGGATGATCCATGGTTCCAAAGCGATGTGGAATACGGCCTTGCCGGGCTGCGCTTGGGGCCACGCACGGATGACCGCGTGCTCTTCAACCGGTTCCTGAAGGACCGCCCCGTGCTCTACGACGTTCCCGAGTATGCGCGCTTCTTCTCCAACTTCTTCGCAGACTTCCTGCTACGGTTCCCGTTCCGGGCCAACACCGTGCAGTTTCAGCGGGAAATAAAGAACGCAAGAACGGACAGCCTGAAAGCCTTGCTGGCAAGGAACGATTTCCTGAAGGACGACCGCTTATGTGAGCTGGTACTGATCACGGGGCTCTACGCCCAGGAAGCCAACAAGGAACTGGACCGCGCCGGCATCCTTTCCATCCTTGGCCAGATCAAGGAAAAATCCGCCTTTCCGGAACACCGGAAAATTGCGGCCAACATGCTGTGGGACCTCACAGCCATGGGCGTTGGGACGGAACTCCCCGCCGTGGATTTGCTGGACACGGCAGGAAAAATGCTCCCCTCGGACAAACTCTTTAACGGCCGCACCTGCCTGATGGTGACACGGCCCGGAAACTCATTCGGCGGGCAGGAACTGGCCGCATTGGCGCAGTTGCAGGCCGAATACGGAAGCGTGGTCCATTTCATTGGTATTGCCTTGGACCGCCCACCCAAGGAGTTGGCAACTTGGTTGCGCACGCAGCCCAAGCTAAACTGGCCGTGGTATGTGCCGGCGGACCAGCAACACCTGCTGGATGAACTGCGCATTCGCAACGCACCTGTGCTTTTCATGCTGGACGGTAACCTGCTGACGGCCTCACCGGGCCCGCTGCCCAGCCAAGGCTTGGTGAACCTGCTGCACGCCATCCGGGCCAAGGACACCGAGGACAGGAAGCTCAGGCCCGACCGTGGCGTGCCTGCTCCCAGGCATTGAGCACCTGCAAGATCGACGCATAGGTGTCGCTGCGAAGCTCTGCCAGCCCTTGGGCATCCAGCCATCGCACCGCATCAATATCCTCCTCGGCCTGGGCCTTCAACTGTTCCGTGGCATCGCCCGCCATGTGGAACCAGTGCGTGCATTTCAACTTTGGGCCCTTGCGTTCATACGTATGCCACGTTTCCAGCAGCGGCTTGATGATCTGCAACTGCTTCAATCCGCACTCCTCGCGCACTTCACGCACCGCCGCATCCGCAATGGCCTCCCCCGGCTCCACCTTGCCCTTTGGCAAGTCCCAACGGCCCAAGCGGTGGATGGCGAGCAACCGGCCTTCCGCATCCGTGACCGCACCACCGGCGGCATGCACCAACGTGTAGCGCTCCTTGAACCATTCCCAGACCTGATCAACGGAGGAGCCAAAGGCATGCACGCCTTCCAGCTCGGGCCTTGCCGCAAAAGTGTCGGCAAGGCGCCCCAATTCTTCCGGTCGTTCCACCCGGAGCGCCAGCCAGTTGGACGGCAGGGCACTCATTTTCGGCAATTCACCGACGATCAATGTCCTTCCGTCGATGTGGACTTCATACTTTCGCGGCATGGATTCCCGTCTTGATCCGGCGCTGAAGATCGCAGAATTTTTGTTGAAGATCAAGGCCGTGCGGCTTGACCCCAAGAAGCCGTTCACTTGGGCGAGCGGATGGAAGAGCCCCATCTATTGCGACAACCGGCGCTCCCTGAGCCACCCGGTGATGCGCACCTACATCCGCCAACAGTTCGTGGAAGCCATCAACCGCGAGTTCGGAAAACCGGAAATGATCGCCGGCGTGGCCACGGGCGGCATTGCGCACGGCGTGCTGGTGGCGCAGGAAATGGGCCTGCCCTTCATCTATGTGCGCAGTGCGGCCAAGGAGCATGGCATGAAGAACATGGTGGAAGGCGACCTTACCCAGGGCCGCAACGTGGTGGTGGTGGAAGACCTGGTGAGCACCGGGAAGAGCAGCCTTGGCGCGGTGGCTTCGCTGCGCGATGCAGGGTGCGAGGTGAAAGGCATGGTCAGCATTTTCACCTACCGCCTGAAGGTAGCCTCGGAAGCCTTTGCCAATGCCAAGGTGCGGCTGCATTCCCTCACGGACTACAACATCCTGCTGGAGCAGGCCATCGCGGACAAGTACATCACCGAAAAGGAGCTGGCTTCCCTGCGCAAATGGCGCGAAGACCCCGCCAATTGGCCCGAAGTGGCCAGTGCCAAGCCGGCCGGCGCCGTGCAGGAAAAACCGGCCAAGTGAACATGACGCGCATTGAAAGCAAGCAGGTGACCATCGCCAAACCTGCCGGTGAAGTGTACAGCTTCCTGCAGGACATGCACAACTTCAAGCCACTGCTGCCGCAGGACCGCATCAACGATTGGACCTGTGACGGACAGTCCTGCTCATTCAAGGTGCAGGGCGCGGCCACCATCGGGCTGGCGCTGGACGGAGGCACACCGAACTCCTTGGTGCGGATGAAAAGCACCGACCGCGCACCCTTCCCGTTCACCCTTCACGTACACCTCAAGGAAGAAGGGGGTTCCACGCACGCCTACCAAGTATTCGAGGCGGAACTGAACCCCATCATCAAAATGATGGTGGAGAAGCCGCTGAAGAACCTCTTCGACCACATCGCGGACAAGATGGTGGCGTTGCACGGTTAACGCACGGCGGCACCCGGGAAATGCCAAAACGATCAACATCCCGGGCATGCCAGGCCGGGCAGCGGCGAACTTGGCGGTGAATTTGAACACATGGCATCCAGACGAGGGGCGGCAAAGGATGACGGAGCAAAACCCGCCAAGCTCTCCAAGGCCGCATTGCGCAAGTTCTTCCGGGTGTTCCGCTATATGCGCGCCCAGCGTGGCCTGTTCGCCCTGGGCATGGGCTGCCTGCTCCTCACCAGCCTGCTGAGCGCGGCCTTCCCCTGGCTCATCGGCAAATTGATCGATGCCAAGGCCACCACCACCTTTTGGCAGGCTCCGATAGGCGACATGAGCAATGTGCATTCCATCCTGAAACTGCTGCTGCTGGTGTTTGCAGCCCAGGCCTTTTTCGGTTTCTGGCGCATCTGGACCTTCGGCTCGGTAACGGAGAACGCCTTGACCCACTTGCGGCGCGACACCTATGCACACCTACTGCGGCTGCCTATGACCTTCTTCGCCCAGCGCCGGGTGGGCGAATTGAACAGCCGCATCAGCGCCGATGTCACGTTGCTGCAAACCGCATTTACCACCGTGCTGGCCGAGTTCCTGCGGCAATTCGTGGTGATCGTGGTGTGCATTGCCGCGCTCACCTACCTCAGCGCCGAGCTGATGCTCACCATGCTGGCCACCCTGCCCGTGGTGATGCTGGTGGCGGTATTCTTCGGCCGCTTCATCCGCAAACTGAGCAAACAAGTGCAGGACCGCATTGCGGATAGCAATGTGATCGTGGACGAGACCCTGCAGGGCATCCAAAGCGTGAAGGCGTTCAGCAACGAGGGCTTCGAGACCCGGCGCTACGACTCCAGCGTGCAGGAGGCCCGGCGGCTGGCGCTCCTGGCGCTGCGGTGGCGGGGCGGCTTCATCAGCTTCGTGATCTTCTGCATGTTCGGAGTGATCGTGTTCGTGGTGTACCGCGCCGCGCTGCTGAAGGATGCAGGCCTGATGAGCATGGGGGAGATCACCAGCTTTGTGGCTTTCAGCATCATGATCGGCGCCAGCATTGCCGGGATCCCGGAGCAGGTCACCTCCTTGCTGAAGGCCGTGGGCGCCACGGAACGATTGATGGACCTGCACGATGAAACAGCGGAACCCGTTCATCTCGGCGTGAAGCACCACCACCTCGCGCTGAAAGGCAGCATCGTTTTCAACCAGGTGGACTTCCATTACGCCTCACGGCCCGACCTCTCCGTGCTTCACGGAGTTTCCTTCAACGCCGAACCGGGGCAGCGCATCGCCCTGGTGGGACCCAGCGGTGCGGGCAAAAGCACCATTGCCTCGCTGGTGCTCCGCTTTTACGACCCCGTGGGCGGGGCCGTGCTGATCGACGGCAAGGATGCGCGGGAGTACCCGCTCACCGCACTGCGCGACCGCATGGCCATTGTGCCGCAGGAAGTGCTGCTCTTCGGCGGCACCATCCGCGAAAACATTTCCTACGGCAAGCCGGGAGCAGCACAGGAAGAGATCGAAACGGCGGCACGCAAGGCCAATGCACACGCGTTCATTAGCCAATTCCCGCAGGGCTACGATACCGTGGTGGGCGAACGGGGGGTGCAGTTGAGCGGCGGCCAACGCCAGCGCATCGCCATTGCACGCGCCGTGCTGAAGGACCCCGCCATCCTGATCCTGGACGAGGCCACCAGCGCCTTGGACAGCGAAAGTGAACGCCTGGTGCAGGAAGCGCTGGATGAATTGATGAAGGGCCGCACCAGCATTGTGATCGCCCACCGGCTCAGCACGATCCGACATGCGGACAAGATCTTGGTGCTGGACAAGGGCGTGGTGGCCGAAAGTGGCACCCATGACGAATTGATCGCGAAGAACGGCATGTACAGTTCCTTGAGCCGGTTGCAGCTGGACCTGGCCTGATCCCGGCCCCCATTATTACAGGGCACGTGTTTGTAACTACCCGTGATGGGCCATGGCCTGGTTTGCACAGTCCAACTACCTTGCGCAGTAAGCGCCCACCGCGATGAAGTCATTTATCACAGCGTTTTTTCTGGGAAGCGTTCTTTTCTTTTCGGCCCAAGGCCAAAGCACCATCGCTATCCGCACGGATACCAGCCTATATGTGTTCGGTGTCGTTTCGGATGACCAGACCCAGGATACCCTGCCGGATTCCCGCATCACCATCCAGGACATGCGGGAGGGATTTCCGGACAGGGAGCTTCATGCCAATGCGGACGGGAAATACAGCTTCTACCTGGGCCGCGGGGCACGCTACCGCGTAACCTACACCCGGTTTGACCGGACCACTAAAACGGTGGAGATCGATGCAGCCAGCGTACCCGACTCCAGTTGGCACGGGGGCATGTCCATGGAGATCAACATGACCTTGCCCAAGCCTTTCCGGGGATCTGATGATGCAGTATTCCACGAGCCCATTGGCCGGAGCCGCTACAACCCGGCAACCAATTTGCTCGAATGGGACATGGAATACACGCAGCTTGTAAAGGAAAGGAGGAAGGCGCGCCGTGAAGAGCTGAAATAGGCTTGCGGCCGCCCCGGACCATCGGCAAGGAGCGCGCTTATACCCGGATTATGCAGCAGGGGACGTAGCGAGAGCCGGAAACGCACGGCCACAGGCATTTTCGTGACGAAGGCGGGGCCATGTTCCAGGTGAGGAGCGAAAATGCGTGAAACGTACTGTGGCAAAGCGTTTCCGGGTCGTAGTAGTCATCCTGCTGCATATTCCGGGTTATAGCTCCACCTCCACCACCTTTTTCGTGGCGAAGAACTCCCCGGGGAAATATGCCGACAACTCGTGCACCCGCACCTTTTGCCGCACAGGCCGCAGTTCATCGGCAAGCTCCCCGCCCTTTAAGTAGAATAGTTTCCCCTGCCCCTTCGGGACCAGGTGCCTGGTCATGCGCAGGAATTCCGGAAGCGTGGTGACCGCACGGCTTACAATCATGTCATACTTCAACTTGTGGTCTTCACTGCGCACCTGCTCCGCAGTGCAGTTGGCCAGGCCCAAGGCATTGATCACGCCCTGCACGGCCATGATCTTCTTGCCGATGCCGTCGATGCCGTGGAAGGTGCAATCCGGGAACAGGATCGCCAAAGGCACCAAGGGAAATCCCCCACCCGTGCCAACATCCACCGTTCGTGAACCGGGCTTGAACGCATGCACCTTGGCGATACCGAGGGAATGCAGCACGTGCCGTTCGTAAAGGTGGTCAAGGTCCTTGCGGGAAATGAGGTTGACACGGCCGTTCCATTCCGCATAAAGGCCGCCCAGCGCGGCAAAGCGGGCCTGCTGCTGCTCCGTGATCTTTGGGAACTGGCGAAGAACGAGATCAATGCCTTCCATTGATCAGGGGGTCAATAGATCAGATGTGGTCCTTGCGCGTGTCCAACAGGTTTTCCAGGAACTCCCGTGCGCGGAAGAGCTGTGCCTTCACGGTTCCCAAGGGCAGGTCCAGTTCCTCGGCGATCTCCTCATAGCTGTATTCCTTGTAGTAGCGCAGCTCCACCAAGGTGCGGTAGCGCGGCTTGAGCTTCTCCACCACTTCGCGCATCACCTCGCTCTTCTGGTCTTTGATCACGCTTTCGGCGGGATCCAGGCCGTGCCCCTTCAGTTCGATGTGCATTTCATCACCGTCCTGGGTGCCGATTGGTGAATCGATGCTGAGCATCTTCTTTTTCTTCTGCTTGCGGATCCAATCGATGCAGTTGTTGGACGCGATCTTGAAGAGCCAGGTGCTGAACGCATAGTTCGGCGTGTACTGGTGCAGGCGGTGGAAGGCCTTGCCGAAGGCTTCGATGGTGAGGTCGTCGGCGTCGTCCTTGTTGTTGATCATCTTCAGCAGCATGAAGTAGATCGAATCGCGGTAGCGGGACATCAGTTCGGCGTAGGCCTTCTGGTCCTTTTTGTCCACCGCGCGGCGTACGAGCTCCAAGTCGTAGACGGCCTTGTCGGACAGGTTCTGGTTCACTTCCATCGTTGCGGCTTGATGATGAGCGTGCTGACGTAAATGCAGGGATCCAAAAGTAGAAACAGCCATTCCAAGGGCAGGCTGAGCCAAATGATCCGCCCGGCGCCCAGCTTGCGCATGGCGAGCATACCGATGGGCAGGAACACGAGCAGTTCAATTGCCAGCCCGGCAAGTGCAGGCACGAAATGTCCGCTGATGAACAGGAACAGGATGGTGGCCCACAGCACCAATCGGGCGGCAGGCAGAAGGGTAAGCAACAGTTGGTGCCCAAAGCGGTAGAACTGCGCGGTGGTGTAATGCCTGCGCTTGCGGCGGAACCATGTGGCCAGGTCCGGCGTGGCGCGCGTGGTCATGTACGAGCGCCCGTCGGCCACTGCCGCCGCGTTGTTGGCGCGGGCCACTTCATTGATGAAGAGGTCGTCGTCCCCGCTCATCAACTGGCGGTGCCGGTGCTGGCCCTTGGCGGCGAAGAAGAGGTCGCCGGTGAAGGCCATGTTGCGGCCCACGCCCATGTAGGGCAGCCCGGCCTGGGCAAAGCTGATGTACTGCACGGCCTTGCTGAACCCGTCATAGCGCTCCAACAGGTTGGTAAGGCCGGGCTGGCGCTCGTAAGGGCTATGGCCGATCACGATCTGGCGTTTCCCGGCAAAGCCTGCGGCCATCACGCTGATCCAATCGCGGCCCACCGGCAGGCAATCGGCATCGGTAACCAGCACGTTCGGATATTTGGCACTGCGCACGCCCACGCCCAGTGCGATCTTCTTTCCATAGCTGAACTTCTCGTCCGCCTGGATGTTCACCGGCCTCAACCGCGGATGCTCCGCCTTCATCCATTGGAGCACTTCCCACGTGTCGTCATCGCTGCGGTCGTTCACCACGATCAGTTCGAATTCCTTGTGGTCCTGGTCCAGCAACAGCGGAATGAGCTGCTGCAACGCCATGCTTTCATTGCGCCCGCACACCACCACGCTCACGGGCAGGTCACGGTCCGGCTCCACCTCCTGCCTGCGGAAGGCCAGGCGGCTGAAGATGGCCAAGTGGAAGAAAGCCAGCACTACCACGGCAGCGGCCAGCAGGAATAGCACAGTGGTGTCGATCAAAGCAAGTCCGCGCGTTTGCGCAAATGGTACGGGGCGAAGCTATCCAAGCTCCATGGCGGAATCCTGCCGGCAAGGGGCAGTTATGAACAACGCCGGGGTGGATGCCAGGCTCCCCGCCAAAGGCGATCTTCGCGCCCCGATGGAATTCAAGCTGTTGACCACCGACCCCAAGAGCAAGGCCCGCGCAGGCGAACTGCACACCGCGCACGGCGTGGTGCCCACGCCCATCTTTATGCCCGTGGGCACGCTGGGCGGCGTGAAGGCCGTACACATGCGCGAGCTGCGCGAGGACGTGAAGGCCTCCATCATCCTCGGCAACACCTACCACTTGTACTTACGCCCCGGCACGGAGGTGATCGAGCACGCTGGCGGGCTGCACAAGTTCAACGGTTGGAGCGGACCCATCCTCACCGACAGCGGCGGGTTCCAGGTGCATTCCCTCAACGAGATCCGCAAGATCACCGAGGAGGGCGTGAAGTTCCAGAGCCACATCGACGGCAGCCGCCACCTGTTCACCCCGGAAGGCGTGATGGACATCCAGCGCACCATTGGCGCGGACATCATCATGGCCTTTGATGAATGCACGCCGTGGCCTTGCGACATCAAATATGCCACGGACAGCATGCACCGCACGCACCGCTGGCTGGACCGATGCCTGGACCGCTTCAACTCCACGGAACCCAAATACGGCTACGAACAAGCGCTTTTTCCCATCGTGCAAGGCAGTACATTCCCGGAACTGCGGAAGGTCAGTGCGGAATATGTTGCGAAAAAGAACACCTGGGGCAACGCCATCGGCGGCCTGAGCGTGGGCGAGCCGGAGGAGGAGATGTACGCCATGGCCGAGCTCTGTTGCGACATCCTGCCCAAGGACCGGCCCCGCTACCTGATGGGCGTGGGCACCCCGTGGAACTTGCTGGAGAACATGGCCATCGGCGTGGACATGTTCGATTGCGTGATGCCTACCCGCAACGGCCGCAACGGCATGCTCTTTACCCGCGAAGGCGTGGTGCAGATCAAGAACAAGGTGTGGGCGGGCGACCACTCCCCCCTGGACACTAACGGCACCAGCTTCGTGGACAGCGCGTATAGCAAGGCATTCGTGCGCCACCTCTTCGTCACCAACGAGATCCTAGGCCTGCAGATCGCCAGCTTGCACAACCTTGCTTTCTATGTTTCGCTGATGACAGAAGCCCGCCAGCATATCCTGGACGGTTCATTCGGTGAATGGAAGGCCCGGATGTTGCCGATGTTGAAGAACAGGATAACGGGATGAGTACAGTCGTGAGTCCTGGAGTCGGGAGTCCTGGAGTCGGGAGCCGGGAGCCGGACTCACGACTTCAGGACTAAAAGACTCACGACTTCATCCGTGTACCGAACTTTGCAACCCATGCTAAAAACCCTCGACCGCTACATCATCCGGCAGTTCCTGGGCACCTTCTTTTTCATTCTGGTGTTGATCATGGCCATTGCGGTGGTGTTCGACATCAGCGAGAAGACGGAGGATTTCGCCAAGACCTCAGCCAGCGTGTACGAGATCGTGGTGGACTATTATTTGAACTTCATCATCTACTACAGCAACCTCTTCAGCGGGCTGTTGATCTTCATCGCCGTGCTGCTGTTCACCAGCCGCTTGGCGGGGCGAAGCGAGGTGATCGCCATGTTGAGCAGCGGCGTGAGCTTCCCCCGTTTCGTGCAGCCGTTCTTCATCGCCGCCACCATCCTCACCGCGCTGTCGCTGTACGTGAACATATTCCTGCTGCCCCACGCCAACCGCACGCGGCTTGCCTTTGAGAAGGCACACATCTGGAGCACCTACAAACTTGAGGAGAACAACGTGCTGCGCGAAATCGCACCGGGCGAGATCGTCTATTTTGAATCCGTGGACATGGCGCGGCAAACCGGCTACCGCTTCAGCTTGGAGCGCTGGGAGAACGGACAACTGCGGTCCAAGCTGCTCAGCGACCGTGCCATGTACGACAGCACCAAGGGTTCTTGGGCCGTGTACGATTACATGATCCGCTACATCCCGGAGGACCACGGGCCGTTGGCCATGGATGCCGCCGGCCTGCCCCTGCCCGCAACGCCGGAAGTGATGCCGCGTGAACGGATCCGCCAAGGTGCGCGGCTGGACACAGTGATCCCGCTGAAACCTTCCGACCTGGGCCAGCGCCTGGCCATCGCCCAAGCCATGGACCGCAAGGAGATCGCTGCCTTCATCAAGGCCGAAAAAGCGCGCGGCGGAAGTACCGTGGCTTATTACGAAGTGGAGCAGAAGCAGCGCACCTCCTACCCCTTTGCCACGTATGTGTTCACCTTGATGGGCGTGGGCATCGCGAGCCGCAAAGTGCGCGGCGGCACCGGCGTACACTTGGTTCTGGGCGTGGTGCTCTGCCTGCTGTATGTGTTCACCATGAAGATGACCACCGTGGCCGCCACCAATTCCGCCTTCAACCCCACCCTCGCCGTGTGGATCCCCAACATCATCTTTGGCATCATTGGGGCATGGATCTACTGGAAGGCGCCGAAGTAGGGCATTGAAGCCATTTACTTGCTCGAATGGCAACAAAAAGCGGGCCGTGCCAGGGGTTCGAGAGTGCAAGAATATGAGGTTCAAAGCCGCAACCCTCGCACCTTTGCACTATCGAACCCATAGGGTCCAATGCCAGAAGCCACCGCGAATTTCCCACCGGCTCAGTAAATTGGGCATGTTGACCACAAGATTGATCAGTGAAGTATGAATCCAACTCGCATCAACGGTTTGTTGGGACGTGCCGGTGCCAGCATCATTACCCTGCTTTGCCTCTTAAGTGCAGCGCTTTGGAACCGGTACCCTATTGTCTATTCAGACACTTCTTCCTACCTCGTTTCCGGATTCCATCTTGAAACACTGATCGATCGGCCAATCACATACGGACTCTTTATCCGCGTGTGCAGTTTCAACGGCTGGAGCCTTTGGACGGTTGTAATCGCCCAAGCCATGTTGTTGGCTTATGTAGCAGGATTGGCTCTTCGCAGCCTTGGCTGCACCAACGTTTGGGCCCGCACTGCGATCATTGGCTGTACCGCATTGCTATCCGGGCTTCCGTTTGTCATTGGACAGATCATCACGGATGTATTCACGCCGATCTTGGTGATTACGTTGTTCCTGTTGCTGTTTGCGAAAGACCTGCCAAAGCGCACACGCATCCTGCTATTCTCGTTGTTCTTGTTGGCATTTGCCACGCACATGTCCCATATCTCTATCACCATCCTACTCTTGATCTTGGCTTGGATCATCCGCCTGCTGCTTCGGCAATCCACAAGGGGACGGTCATTCTGGACCACCATTGCAGCCATCATCATGCTTTCAACTGTTGGTTCGCTTGCGATGGGCGTTTCCTTGGCAAAATCGAAATACTCGTTCTACGCTGCGCACTTGGCCGAAATAGGTGTACTTCAGCGATACCTCGAAGAGCATTGTCCTACGGAGCATTATCGCCTGTGCAGCCGATTGGGAAACATACCGCACAGTGCTGACGCATTTCTATGGGCGGATGACACTCCGCTGAAGGTGTACGAAAGTCGCAAGCAAATGGAAACCGAGTTGGGCCACATCACATTGGCCTCCTTAACAGAACCACGCTTATTGGCCATGCAAATTGAGTCAGCGTTCAAGTCATCTTTGACGCAGTTGGTCCACTTCTCAATTGGCGAAGGCAACGGTGCTTTCGGCAAGGGAACGCTGCTTCATGAACGTATTGGAGCATTCATCCCATCTGAAATTGGTGCATTTGACCATTCACGTCAAATGAATGCCGATGAATTCCGTAATCCTGTGAATGCATGGAACCTAGTGCTCAACTTCGTAATGGCATGTTCCGCAATCGCATTATCTCTACTATGGATAGCCAATAGGGATTCATTGGCCCGTAATTCCTTGCTAAAAAGCTTAACCCTATTTCTGGTCGGTGCCATGCTGATCAATTCAGCCGTCAATGCCTCGTTGGTTATGGTGGCCGATAGGTTTGGGGCAAAGTTGGCATGGCTTGTGCCTTTCTTGACCATTACAACGTTCATGTTGCTCTATTATCCGCGCAACAAAACTTCCATGGAATGACCTTGTGCCCGATCCATCCGCGTTGGACAATTGCCCTGTACGCGATAGTGATCAATATGGCTCTGCAAGTAAGCGCTCAAGGAATCGCTGATCCAGTCCGCCATCCCGTCATCGCTGTGGAAGGAGGAAATTTCTGCGAAGCACCGGATTGGACCCTCGTGTTCAACGATGAATTCACTGGCGATGATCTAGACACGGACAAGTGGCTCCGCTTCTATCCCTATTGCTGGAACCAAGATGATTGCCTGTACAGTAGAACGCACGGCTGGCCACGGGATATGGTGATTTACAAGGACGAAAACGTCCAAATGACAGGTCATGGGACCGTTAAGATCATCGCAAGGAAAGGCCCGGTTCAGCAATGGTATTCAGCATCCTCAAGCTATACGTCAGGGATCCTTCACAGTCGGTTCAAGTTCGGACGGGGGCGCTTTGAGTGCCGATGTAAGGTACCCAAAAGCACGTCTCACTATCTATGGCCCGCATTTTGGCTCTTCGGCGGAAATGACGGATGCTCAGAGATTGACATATTGGAGATCACAGCTGACCCTTCCAACCATTATCACCACGCCTTGCACCGATATAATTCAACGTGCGATGAAATAGATGCAAGCGAGGAAGGCACGATGGAATTACATGATCTGTCTGATGATTTCCACGTCTACCGAGTAGATTGGGACATGTGGTTTGTGAACTTCTACATTGATGATGCCCTTGTACATCGGTCCTGCCGCATGTACGACCTATTGAACCGTCCTGTTTCGGAGTGTGATGTCCCAGGGGGGATCTACATTCAAAATCAAGCTTTCCCGGCCCAAGAAGCTGAGTTGTCCATTATTGTGGGCATGGGCATCCACGACGGCCTATACGTCAATGCAATGGGTGGACCTGCGACTATTCCGGACCTCCCTGCCACCTTGGAGATCGACTATATCCGGGTGTATCAACACTGAACCGCCTTCAACCCCACCCTCGCCGTGTGGATCCCCAACATCATCTTTGGCATCATTGGGGCATGGATCTACTGGAAGGCGCCGAAGTAGGGTGCCTATTTGTCCACGGGATAGCCCTTGTCGATCCAATCCTGCTTCAGGTTGTCCTTCAGGTCAAGCAGCTTTCCGTTGGCGAAGCCCATTTCCTTCATGATGTTGAAGGCCGGGCGCACGTTGGGGCACCGGCTGAAGGGACAGCAACCGCAGTAGATCACCACTTCCGCATCCTTGGGCAGCTTGGCCAGCTCCGCACGCAATTTGTCCTGGCTGGCGGCGTCCTCTCCCGGACCGATGTGGATGGAACCCGGAATGGAACCCACTGGCCCAATGTCAAAGATCACGGGCTGCTTGGCGCTGCTGTCCGCAATGGCTTTAGCCAGGGTGGCCGGCTCCATCAGGTCGCTGTCCTTCCAAGGGTTTGGCTTGCCTTGGCCGCAGGAAACAAGGGGAAAGATCATCAAGGCCAGGCAGGCCGCCGAGATCGCGTTGCGCAACGTGTGGTACATGGGTCAATGCTTGTGCTTTCAAAGTTAAGGAACATGGCAAAATGGGTTCATGCCTCACCAGGCCATTTGCGCACCAAATGCTTGCAGGTCCTGTTCCAGCGTGCGGTTGCGATGTGGTTGCAGCCCTGCCAAGCGCGCATCCCGCGCCACTTCCATGCTCATCAGCCCCAAGTGTTGGTCCACAAACAGCAGTTCGGTCTCGGGGTAATGACCGCGCAGGGCCTCCACCAATTGGAGAATGGAGTATGAATGCTCCACCAGGTCATAGGTGCCCAAGGGGCTTCCGGGCGAAAGCGCCGCCAGCAGCGTGCCCACCACGGCATCCACGTGGATGAACGGCCGCTTTTGCTCCCCGCTTCCGCGCACCGTTACGCGCCCTTGAAAATGCGCCTGAAACAACAAGCGGTTGATCACCGCATCAAACCGCATGCTGCGCCCGGGCCCATACACGTTTGCGGAGCGCAGCACCAGCACCGACTGGTTGTCTCCCAGCCGCTCCATGTGGGCCTCCCCGCGCAACTTGGAATGGCCGTACGCGGACCGCGGCGATGGCTTTACCGGGTCCAGGGCGGAGCCCTTGCCCTGGCCATAGACCGAGGCACTGCTCAGGTACACCACGCGCGCCTTGGGCGCCACCTCCTCGATCGCATACACCACCTCCGCCGTGCCCCAGTGGTTCACTTGCTCAAACTGGCTGGAGCCCGCGTCCGCAAAGGGCGTAGTGACCTTGGCCGCAAGGTGGTATACCATGTCGCACCCGGCAAGTTCCTGCAACAAGCGCCGCGAATCCAGCACGTCGGCTTGCACGAAGCGCACTTTGGCGCCACCCAGCCTGGCTCCCATGAACAGGCCAAAATTGCCGCGGTCCAGCAGGTCGTATACCACCAGCTCCTCCACCCGTTCATCCCGCGCCAGCCCTGCACAAAGCTCCGCGCCGATATAGCCTGCACCACCAGTTACCAATACTTTCATGGTTGTTTGATCTTGTCTGCGCCCAGGTCGGTGTTCAGCCCGCATTCGGTTTTCTTCAGCCCGTACCAGCGGCTGGTGCGCTCATCATAGCCTTCCATCGCCTTGCGGGTGCTTGGCATGTCGCCGATGCTCAGGTAACCTTCGGCCTCCAAGGGATGCGGCGGCAGGTGGTGCTCCTTGATGTAGGCGTGCACCATCTTCGAGGTCCAGTCCAGCATGGGGTGGTAGCGCAAGCACCCGTATGCCGCAGGCTGCTCCACGTGCATGGCCTTGCGGGTGGCGCTCTGCTCGGCGCGCACGCCGTTGATCCACACATCATGCTCGGCCAGCACGCGCTCCATGGGTTGCACCTTGTTCAGGTAGCTGTCCCGGTCCGGGTCCCAGCTGTACATCAGGAGTCCTTCTGCATTGAGCTGCTGGCTCTTGGAGATCAACGGTCGCAACTGCACGAAGTTCAAGCCCAGCAGCTTCTTCAGCGCATCGCGGAACCGCAGTGTTTCCGGGAACAAGTAACCCGTGTTCACATAGTACACCGGCACCGTGGGGTCGATGCGGGAAAGCATGTGCAGCATGGGCACGCTGTGCCCTTGGAAACTGGTGCTCGCGAAGATCTTTCTCCCTTCCTGCCGGAACCTGGCGATGCGCTCCCGGAACTGCTCGAACGTGGGCATGGCGCAAAGAACCGTGTTTTCCGCCTTTCCTAGGCTGATATTCCGCAGCCCTTGGACAGGGATTGCTCAGCAGGCGGGCAGGGTGTCAAGCGTTTGCAAAGGGTTGTGTTGGGCCTTCGGATCCTCAGCCGCAGCGCGGCTTGTGGAGTGCCGCTTCGCTTATGCTCTGGCCAATGTCTCTCTTTCAACTATCGTAATTGATGAGTTTGGCCGGGCAAGGGAATCACATGACGGGCTGTGAAGCACTGCCACACTGAATTTTTGATGCATTTGCCCCGAGCCCTTGAACCAACGGGCGGCTCCATTGTTCCAACTTTGCACCATGTTAGCCACGGCCCTGCTGAAGGAAGTGTTTGCCTTCCACCTGAACGATGTCTCCCTCCCGCCCGGCATTGAAGTCCTGGACCCCTTCCGCAGCGAAAATTCCGCACAGGTCCACGACCTGGTTACGCAATTCCACAGGAAGTTCTATGCGGACAACAAACCCCGCATTCTGATGTTGGGCATCAACCCGGGCCGTTTCGGCGCTGGAATTACGGGCATCTGCTTCACGGACACCAAACGCTGCGAGAGCGAACTGGGTTTGCCCGTGAAAGGCATCCGCACGCATGAGCCCAGCAGCGATTTCTTTTACCGCGCCGTGCGGGCCGCAGGCGGGCCGGAAGCTTTTTACAGCCGCGTTTACGTACAGGCCCTGTGCCCGCTCGGGTTTACCCGCACCGGCCCGAAGGGCACCCCGGTGAACCTGAACTATTACGACGACTCCGAGCTTCAGGAGGCCATCACTCCGGTGGTGACCAGCTGGATCAATAAGCTCATCGCCACAGGGCTGCGCACGGACGTGATGGCCTGCATCGGCACGGGCAAGAACCTGGCTTTCCTGAAAAAGCTGAATGACAGGCACGGCTTCTTCCAGCGCATCATTCCGCTGGAGCATCCGCGCTTTGTGATGCAGTACCGCTTCAAGCGGCTGGAGGAATACGCCGCCAAGTATGCCGAAGCATCCTTGGGCTGAGCGCTATGCCGGCTTGCGGAACAGGTAGCGGGTCAGGAAGATGCCCGTCTTATCATTGCTCTGCACACCCGCCGTTACTTGGTACAGCTCCCAGCCCTCGTTGGTGTACTGGTTGATGTTGTCCACGATGAGCTTGTCGTTGTTCGCCACGTTCTTGAAGTTGATGCCCGTAAGGCTGTAAAAATTCATCAGGTCCTTGCCCACTTCCTGGCTTGCGTCATCGCTGATGATGATGCGCGAGCGCCCAAGCCCGCCGGGCACCACGCTCTCGATGGTGCTGAACTGGCGGTAGGTGTAGGCCTGGGCCTGCGGCATGGGCCTGAAGCTGTATCCGGCAAGCAGGGCCACGGCCATGCCGGCACCGATCAAAAGGGAACGGAAGTTGTTGTTCATCGCGAAGTGTTATTTTGTGCGTTGCTTCATGCGAAGATGCACCATTACCCCCCCAACACCATGAGAAACCGGATTTTTTTGGCCGTATTGGCCTTTGCCGCCGCTGGGTTTGCCCAGGCACAAACCAAGATCAACATCACCGCCGTGCAAGCCCAGGATGGTGACAAGCAAGTGCAAGGCACCGATGCGGTGATCGAGCTGAACCATGCCGAAGGCTCCGGCAACGCCTTCATCCTGAACGCAGGCGACCTGGTGGTGAAGTTGGGCGCCAAGGTGACCACCCAGAACGTGAAGCGCAGCAGCCTGAAGGACTCCGCCGTGAACCTGGTGATGGACATTTCCATGAAGGCCGGCCGCGACAAGGACAGCAAGCACGTGGAGAAGATCTTCTACATGGACCAAAAGCGCAGCGCCACCGTAACGCAGCGCTTCAACTTCAAACAGGGGATCAACATGCGCACCATCACCCTGTCCTTCAACGTGGCCGTGGAATGAGCAATACCGCAACACGCCTGTTCGACCTGCTGGACCGGCAACTGGCCGAGTTCCCGCAGGAGGTCTGCATTGCCACCAAGGAACAGGGCGTGTGGCGCAACTACAGCACCGCCGACGTGGTGGAAACCGCCGAGAAGCTGGCGATGGGCCTGATGGAACTGGGCATCAAGCCTGGCGACAAGGTGGCCATTGCCAGCGGCAACCGCAGTGAATGGTGCATTGCGGACCAGGCCTTGCTGCGCATAGGGGCCATCAACGTGCCCATCTACCCCACCAGCAGCGTGGAGGACTATGCGTACATCCTGAACCATGCCGGCGTGCGCGTCTTCTTTGCCAGCAACGCCGAACTGCACGGCAAGGCCGAGGCTGCCGCGGCAAGCGTGCCCACGCTCAAGCACATCTTCACCTTCGACCGCCTGGACGGACTGCCCCACTGGACCATGCTGCTGGGCGCGGGCAAAAGCCAGCGCGCCCTGCTGGAGCAGTACAAGGCGCAGGTGAAGGGCGGCGACCTCGCCACCATCATCTACACCAGCGGCACAACGGGCAAGCCCAAAGGTGTAATGCTGAGCCACGCCAACATCCTCAGCAACGTGCACGCCAGCGAGGAACGCCTGCCCGTGGGCGTGGGCGCGCGCTGCATCAGCTTCCTGCCGCTCTGCCACATCTACGAGCGCATGCTGATGTACCTGTACCAATGCACCGGCATGAACATCCACTTCCAGGAAAGCCTGGAAGACCTGGGCGCGCGGATCAAGGAAGTGCGCCCGCACGTGTTCACCGCCGTGCCGCGCCTGCTGGAAAAGATCTATGATTCCATCCTGGCCAAGGGCGAAGCGCTCACCGGCATCAAACGCAAGCTCTTCCTGCTTTCGCTGCACGTGGGCGAGCACTATGAAGTACAGGGCAAGGGCCTGTGGTACAAGCTGCAGCTTGCCCTGGTGGGCAAGCTGGTGTTCAGCAAATGGCGCGAGGCACTGGGCGGCGAAGTGCTGTGCGTGGCCAGCGGCAGCGCCGCGCTGCAGCCCCGGTTGGCGCGCATCTTCAACGCTGCGGGCATTCCGCTGATGGAGGGTTACGGCCTCACGGAAACATCCCCGGTGATCAGCGTGAACGACGCGCGCAACAACGGCCTCCGTTTCGGCAGCGTGGGCAAGCCCATCCGCGATGAACAGGTGCGCATTGCGGACGATGGCGAGATCCTCGTAAAAGGGCCCAACGTGATGATGGGCTACTACAACCAGCCGGAGATGACCGCCGAAGTGATGGACGCGGAAGGCTGGTTCCACACGGGCGACATCGGCAAATTGGACGCGGACGGCTTCCTCTTCATCACCGACCGGAAAAAGGAAATGTTCAAGACCAGCGGCGGCAAGTACGTGGCCCCGCAGGTGATCGAGAACAAGTTGCGCGCCTCACGCTTCATTGAACAGGCCATGGTGATCGGCGAGAACCGCAAGTTCCCCGCCGCGCTCATCGTGCCCAGCTTCGCTTTCCTAAAGGACTATTGCGCGCTGAAGGGCATCCCCTTCACCAGCAACGCCCAAGCGGTGCGGGAACCTGCGGTGGTCACCCGCATCCAGCAGGAAGTGGACACCGTGAACCAAGGGCTCGGCCATTGGGAGCAGGTGAAAAAGTTTGAACTGCTCGCCGCCGACTGGAGCATTGAAGGCGGCGAGTTCACCCCGTCGCTGAAGCTGCGGCGCAAACCCGTGCTTGCAAAGTATGCCAACGAGGTAGCGGCCATCTACGGCAACGCCTGATCCGGTCCGCCCTTGTATTTTCACGCCCGACAAACCGACCCCGCATGCGCTTTTCCCTTATTCCGCTCCTTGGCTTGCTGCTGCTGGCCCCCTCGTGCAAAAAAGAACCCGGCGAAGGCGGCAAGGCCGTGATCAAGGGCACCGTATTGCGCCAGAACGTCAATGCCGTGGGCAATCCGCAAGGCGACCCCTACCCGTACCAGGACCAGCGCGTGTACATCATTTACGGCGACGATGAGTTCCAGGATGACGATGTGCGCACCGGCCCGGACGGCAACTATGAGTTCCGCTGGCTGCGCAAGGGCAAATACACCGTGTACACCTTCGGCGAATGCAACTGCCCCGGCAATTCCGTGGAAATTTCCGCCCAAGTGAACATTGACGGAAACAAGGACGTGGTGACCGTGCCACCGCTGACCGCCAACAACTTTTGAGGGCATCCCTGTATATCCCCGGTGGGCAAGCCATCACGTGGCTCCGGAAGCGCATCGCAGTGCTGCCGTACGGCCTGTGCTTGCTCATGGTGATCAGTTGCTCCAACGTGCTTTTGGCACAGGAATCCGGTGCGCTGCACCCGGTAACACGCAGCGAATTATGGCTCAGCGCAACCGGGTCCTACAAGCCTTTCAACAAGAAGACCAAAAAGGGTGAAAAGGAACCGCTCATTGGAAACCTGGAACTGCTTGGTGAGCTGGCATGGCGCATCCGCATGGACCCGCTGGCGAGCAGATACTGGTACACCGCTGCGGGCACCAAGCTTAAGTTGAACGACCTGCTGAAGGTTGGCGCGGAATACCGCTACAATTGGAAAGACCGGTACACCTCCAATGTTTCACGCATGGACCTGCAACTGTGGCTGGGCCATGAATTTGGCCGGGTGGGCGTGGATCACCGGGTGGATTACCAGCACGAGTTCATTCCCGTTGACAAGCTGCGCTCCGTGCTCCGCAACCGCCTTACGGTGGAATACAACATCCCGAACTGGAAACTGGACCCGCATTTCAGTGCAGAGGCCTTCACCGGGTTCCATTATACCGGCAACGACCTGGTGGGCATGCGCTACGAACTGGGCACCGAACTGGCCTTCGACAAGAAGAAGACGCGAACACTGGACCTGGCCGTGCGTTATGACCAGGAGTTGCACACCGCAGATCCGGAGAACCGCTGGATCTTTGTGATCGGCTACGGGCACGAATTCAAGAAGAAGTGAAAAACCCTCCCTTCCGCACCCGCATCATCGCGGTGGGTGCGATTTTCATTGCTGCGGTCTTTACCGCCTATTGGATCATTAAGCCATCGGGGGAATTGCCGGTGTACCACCCTTCCGAACTGGACCAGCG
>JAFDZY010000200.1 GCA_018266685.1 Bacteroidota bacterium | reverse complement strand
GTGCTGATGGTTTGCCCCAGTTCGATCACACTGGCCTTCATCCTCGGGCTCAAGGTTTCCACACCGGTGATGGGCAGCATGTACGGCACTTTTTCTTCCGCGCTCATGGGGCGCTTGGCGGCCTCGAGGTCCAAGTGGTCTATCCAGCCGTGCATGATGGGCCGGTCCGGTTCCAAGTCGAAGCGTTCCACGTCCAAGCAACCCCGGTCGCTCATGTCCATCACCACCGGGATGCCCAAGGACTTGGCTTTCTGCCGGGCCAGGATCTTGATGTCCACGCTGTCGCATTCTTCCACCAGGATGTCCAGCTTGCCACCTTGCGTGAAGAAGGCATCCATGTTGGCCTGTGTGAGGCCGTCCGTGAAGCACACCACGTTCAGGTAGGGGTCGATCTCGGCAATTTCCCGGGCGGTGATCACCGCCTTGTTCAGGCCTAAGTGGCGAACACCGGTGCGGATCCGGTTTAAGTTGCTCAGGTCAAGTGTGTCAAAATCAGCCAGCCGGATTTCCCCAAAGCTGCGTTCCATGGCCATGGTGAGGCTTACCGATTGCCCCACGGAGAGGCCGATCACACCGATTTTTTTCTTGGCCAACTCAGCCTGTTCTTCCCGGGTGATCTTGTTGCGGTTCCGGTCGGTGCGCACCACGGCAAATTCTACCGCACCGAGCAGATGAACCAGGTGGTTGCTCCACGGGTAATGCACCCATGAACCATAGCGAATTAAATCACTGCCAGATAAATGGTTATGTATAGCTTCTTTGAGCGATTCTTCAGTGAACTTTCGGCTTGGGTTCAATGCCTTGAGCAGCTCCCGGAGCTGCGCTCCCATCCGGTCTGTAACCCGGATGTCTTTGTGCTCCCGGAGCAATGCCCGCAACGCAGCCTCATCCCCCGGCAAGGTGAAAATCCGTGGGTGATATGAGAGGTCGGGGTGGGCTGGGGCTTCGAGCAGTTTTTCAAGCGGAGCTTCCATGGGCAAATGGAGTGGCAAGATGGGGTGTTTCCGCCAACAATCCAATGACCGCACCATGAACAAATGAAACAGGCGTTGTTCATAGGCCGAACCACTGGAACTTTTTTCGCTCCCGCTGCGTACGCATTACGCAGCAACACCTTGTACCATGCTGCGCACTGTTCCAAACGATATCGTTCCTACTGTCCTGTTCATCGATGATGAGCCGGGTAACCGCTTGACTTTCAAGGCTGCATTCAGGAAGGAGTTCAATGTGTTGCTGGCGGAAAGCCTTGAGGCCGCGTGGCCGATCTTGGAGCAACAGGAGGTTCATGTGGTGATCTGCGACCAGCGGATGCCCGTGGTGATGGGCAGCGAGGCCTTGTGCCGGATCAAAGCACGCTTTCCAAGGGTGCGCCGCATGCTGATCACTGCTTATGCCGACCTGCAAACACTGGTGGATGCGCTGAACAATGCCGGGGTGTGCCACTATATTCAGAAACCATGGGAGGTACAGGATGTGTTGACCGCAGTGCAGGCAGCTTGGGCCGCATACCAGAATGAGAATGAACAGGCAGCTTACACCGAACGGCTCTTGGAATCTAACCGGCAATTGGAATTTGCCCTTCGACAGAGCCTACTTTCTTGAGGATCAGCAAGTCGAGCTTGGCCAAAGCACAATCCGTGTAGTTGATATCAACCGGATCTTCACGGGCTGTCAACAGCATTGTACCGTGTTTTACACACGTTGCCCACTTCCAAGGAACTGATACCGAGGATCTGTGCAAATCCTGTTCATTGATGAACGGGGCCTCATACGGCATGAACAGGTCATGAACCTGTTATGCACGCTGAATGCACTGCCACTGCCGATTTTTCAACGTGATTTGAATGGTTTGTAAACCGCTTTTCAACTGAAAGTGCACCTCCCAGGGGAGCGCGCCTTTGAACTCTTAACAAGCCCAATTCCCGCGTACTGGGCATCTTTGGGCCATGCGCTTCCTGTGTATTGCCGCTTCCTTGGGGCTCGCCGGCAACTTGCTCGCCCAATGCACTGGCTGGCAACAAGAAATAGATTGCAAGATCGCGGTGGACCTCGATGTGCATTCGCACCAATTCACGGGCACCGAAGAGCTGGTGTACCGGAACAACAGCCCGGACACCCTCCGGGAGCTGTTTTTCCACCTCTACTTCAACGCTTTCAAGCCGGGCAGCGAAATGGACGTGCGCTCCCGCACCATCATTGATCCAGATTCCCGCGTGGGGGCACGCATAGCGGCACTTAGCCCTGCTGAACAAGGCGATTTGACCTGTTCGGCCATCCGGCAGGAAGGCCGCCCGGCCCGGCTGGAACAGCTCGGTACCGTGCTGCGCTTGGTGCTGCCAAAAGCCGTTTTGCCCGGCAAACACACCAAGCTCCACATCGATTTCCACGGACAGGTGCCCGTGCAGATTCGCCGCAGCGGGCGCAACAGCGCGGAGGGCGTGGCCTACAGCATGACCCAGTGGTTCCCCAAGGTGGCCGCGTATGACCTGCGGGGTTGGCATGCCGATCCCTACGTGGGCCGCGAGTTCTATGGTGAATGGGGGAACTACGATGTGCGCATTACCCTGGACAGCTCCTTCTCGGTTGCCGCCACCGGCGTGTTGGTGAATGCACGCGAGATCGGCAAGGGCTACGCCTTGCGCACCAAAACACAGAAACGCAAGGATGGTAAGCTCACCTGGCACTTCAGCGCCCCCAAGGTGCATGACTTCGCTTGGGCGGCGGATCCCGATTACATCCAGACCACGGCCCAGGTGCCGGGTGGGCCCTTGCTCCGCTTTTTCCGCAAGAACCAGCCCGGGCTGGCCGCCACCTGGGACCAATTGCCCGGCTACATGGTGCGCGCGGTACAGTTCATGGACCGCAATTTCGGAAAGTACCCATGGCCCGTGTTCAGCTTTGTGCAGGGCGGGGATGGTGGCATGGAATACCCCATGCTCACGCTGATCACCGGCGAGCGCCGGTTGGGCAGCCTGGTGGGCACCAGCGTGCATGAGCTGGTACACAACTGGTATTACGGCGTGCTGGCCAGTGATGAGCTCAGCTACCCTTGGATGGACGAGGGCTTCGCAGAGTACGCCGGAGCTGAGGTGATGCGGGACCTGTTCCCCAGTTCGGGCAAGGGCAGGGTTCACGCGGAGGCGTTGGAGGCGTACTTGCGCTGGGCGCAAGACCCCGGCTTTGAACCAATGACCCTGGCGGCCGACCATTTTTCCACCAACAGGGCGTACAGCAACGTGGCCTATGGCATGGGCGAGGTGCTGCTGGACCAGCTGGGCGCCGTGATCGGCGACAGCACGCTGCACCGCGGGCTTCGACGATACTTTGCCTGTTGCGGGTTCAAGCACCCCGGCCCGGTGGATGTGCAGCGTGCAATGGAAAAGGAAAGCGGCCTGCAGCTCGGTTGGTATTTCAACGAATGGATCAATACCACGCGCAGCTTGGACTATGCTGTGAAGAGCGTGGTGCCAAAAGGTGACAGCACCTTGGTCACCCTGGAGAACAAGGGCCTGATGCTGATGCCAGTGGACGTGGCCGTAGAGGACACGACCGGTAAGACCAGCTACTTCAACATACCCCTTTCGCTGATGCTGGGCGCACGCAAGGAACAGCCCGAAGGCAAAACATGGAACGTGTTGCGCCCCTGGCAATGGACCGATCCGGAATACAGTTTTACCCTTCCATTGCCCATGGCCCGCATGAAGCAGGTGGACTTGGACCCGTTTTTCCGGATGGGTGATGCCGACCGCACCAACGACAGCTTTGTGGTGGGCGACGTGCAGCCCTTTCTGGAGCGCTGACTTCCGTCCTTACGCCACCACTTCCTGTTTTCCGTCCACACAGGGTCACGCCCAATGCGATCCCTGATACATGGCGGACCCTGTGCTTGGACGGTTCCAGCTATGCCACCACTTCCTGTTTACCGTGCTCCCGCACCAATTTGTGCTGGAGTTCCTCCGGCACGGGCCGGTAAGCCAGGAAGCGTTCGGTGTGCGTGCCGCGCCCTTGGGTCAGGCTCTTCAGGCGCGTGCTGTAGCGGTCTAGTTCGGCCACGGGCACTTCCGCCTTGATCACTTGTACCTGCCCGGTGCCGGAGATGCCCATGATGATGCTGCGCCGGTTTTGCAGGTCGGTCATCACATCGCCCAGCATGTCCTCGGGCACGCGTACCTCCACTTCCTGGATGGGTTCCATCAGCAGCGGGTCGGCCTGGGTGAAAGCCTCCTTGAACGCCATGAGGCCCGCAATGCGGAAGCTGATGTCGTTGCTGTCCACGGGGTGCATCTTGCCATCGTGAACAAGCACGCGCACGTCCCGCGCGGGCGAGCCGGTGAGCGGGCCCTGTTCCATTTTTTCCATTACGCCCTTGAGGATGCTGGGCATGAAGCGGTTGTCGATCACCCCGCCGGTGATGCAATTGCAGAACACCAGTTTGCCGCCCGTGGGCAGGTCGATCACCTCTTTGCCGCGCACGCTTATTCCCGCAGGCTCGGGCATGCCTTCATACCAGGGCTCGATGCGCAGGTGTACCTCACCGAACTGGCCGCTGCCGCCGGTCTGCTTCTTGTGGCGGTACATGGCGGCGGCGGGTTTGCGGATGGTTTCGCGGTAGGCCGTGCGCGGGCTGCCGAACACCGGTTCCACTTTGTATTGCTTGGTCAATTTCCATTCCACCGCGCCGAGGTGCATTTCACCCAGCGTGCCAATGACCTGTTCGCCGCTTTCGCGCACATATTTCAACGTGATGGAGGGGTCTTCCTGCTGGATCTCCAACATGGCGGAGTGCAGCCGCTCTTCCTGTTTCTGGTCTGCGGCGCGCACCGTGCGGAAGAGGCGCGGGGCCGGGAGCTGTACCGGCGCCAATTGCAACTCGCTTCCTTTGGCGCAAAGGGTTTGGCCCGTACCCGTGGCCTTCAGCTTTAGCACTGCTCCGATGTCGCCGGCGGCCAAGCGGTCCACTTGCTTGCGCTCCTTGCCTTCGGCGATGAAGAGCTGGTTGAGCCGCTCCGTGTTGCCGTTGTTGGCGTTCACCAGGTCCATGCCTTCGCGCACTTCACCGCTCATTACCTTGAAGTAGGTGATGCGCCCGCTGTGCGCCTCCAGCGCCGTCTTGAAGGTGAAGAGCACCGCCGGGCCGCCGGGCAGGCAGTGCAGTTCCTTGCCGTCTTCCGTTACGGCTGCGGGCATTTGCGCCGCCGATGGGGCCACATTGTCCATGAAACCCATCAGGCGGCCGCTGCCCATGTTGCGCAGCGCGCTGAGGCAGAACACGGGAAAGCAAGTGCGTGCCATCATGCCTGCACGCAATCCTTCGCTCATTTCGTCCTCGTCCAGTTCGCCTTTGTCGAAGTACCGTTCCATCAGGCGCTCGTCGTTTTCCGCCGCCTTCTCCACCAGTTCCTTGTGCAGTTGCGCGGCGCGTTCGTGCTCACTCTCCGGTATGGGCTGCTTTTCAGGCTTACCGCCATCATCCTTGAACACGTACATCGTCATGCGCAACAGGTCGATGATGCGGTGGAACCCTTCGCCCTGTTCCATGGGGTACTGCATTACGGTGACGGCCCCGCCAAAGTGTTCCTTGGCCTGGGCCACCGCCGCATCGAAATCGGCCTGGGGATGGTCCAACTGGTTGATGGCCATGATCACCGGCCGCCCGGCGGCATGGATGTGCTCCCACACCAGTTCCGTGCCCACCTCCACGCCGTTGCGTGCGTTCACCAGCAGTACGCAGGTGTCGGCCACGTGGATGGCAGGAACCGTTTCTCCGGCCAGTTCATCCAGCCCGGGCGTGTCTATGATGTTGATCTTGTAGTTGCGCCATTCGGTGTGCAGGCAGGTGCTCTGCATGCTGCAGCCGCGCTCGCGCTCCAGTTCGGTGTAGTCGCTTACGGTATTGCGGTCTTCGGTGCGGCCACGGCGCGTGATCAGGCCTGCTTCAAACAGCATGGTCTCCGCCAGCGTCGTTTTGCCGCTTAAATGGGAGCCCAGCAGCACGACGTTCTTTACGTGTTTGTCATCGTAGGTTTTCATGGGGCAACATTTTTACCGGGTTGGGAAAGGAACGTGCAGCCCTGGTGGATGCACCGGCAACCGCCATTGGCAGTTTGAAATTACTGCCGCCGTGCATTTTTGCAAGTCCGGGCCATGGCAGGGGGGCATGGCAGGCGGTGGCCCCAACGCAAAAAGCCCCGGGTCTTCCGGGGCTTTGCAGGTTCTTCGGGCCAAGCTCAGTTCAATGTCTCCATGGACCGGTCCGTCCGCAACCGCTTGTAGCGCGTGCGCACTTCCTCATAGCTGGCGGGCAGGTTCAAGTCTTGGAGCGGATCGAAATTGAGCCGCACGTCTGCCGCATAATCGGCATACGTGCGCTCGGCCTCTTTCTCAATGGTGTCGTTGGGTTCCATTTGGGTTCGGAGAGCTTCCTTGCAGGTGAAGGTTCCAAATGTATGTTACGAATTGGGCCGCAAGTATCAGGAATGTAAATCAAGCGCAATGATCTTGACGCGCATCCTTGCAAAGCCATGGCGATCAAAGGATGTCAAAGTCCATGGTGTCGAAACGCACGCGTGCGGCATCCAGCGTGCGGCCCTTGCCCGTGAGGTCCTTGAAGATGAGGTTGAGCGGTGAGGGTCGGAAGCGCATCGGGATGTTGAGGTACGCCTTGCCCGCCCAGTTCATTCCGGGGTCCAGCCCGATCCAAACTTTACGGAGCACACCTGATGCTTCCTTGGCCAAACCGTTCGCTGCCATGGGTTCGTCGCGGACGCTGAGCACGTAGCGCGCCCCGAGTTGCCTGCGCCCCGAAAGGATGAGCGTGCGGCCGTTCTGCTGCCTGATGCTGTATGGATATGCAGGATGCCGCAG
>JAFDZY010000001.1 GCA_018266685.1 Bacteroidota bacterium | reverse complement strand
TTGGCATTGGGCCCTCGGCGCTGACGGAGGCCATGGGCATGCTCAACCACCATTTCGCAGCAGCCGCCTGATCGGCGCAGAGCGACAGCCTACCTCTGACTGCCGCCAATCTTTGCAACAGAGCCAGCGCACTTGGCCTGGCGTGCCCTGACGGCCCGTGCGCTTGGCCGCCCCGTGTCGCGCAGCGCTGTCTGGCTCGTACGGGATTCCGGGGCGCATAGGCCGTAGCGCTTTCCGGATGGCGTGCTCTTACCGCAGATACTGATAGCGTAACAGGATCCAGCACAACAGGCCCGCGACGGAGCAAACGGCGAACACGAAATGAAAGCGCCGGCCGGCAATGAACATGGCTGCAAGCGCCGCCAGCACCATGACGCCTTGCCGCAACATATACCAATGTCCTATTGCGTGGAAGTGCTCGATGCCCTTCCACAGGGTATCCATGACGTCGACAATGGCCAGCGCGGCCAATAGCCCGTAAAACCATTTCTGCCGCGAGTGGAAATAAGCCTCGAAGCCGCTGTATTCTTCCATGTGGTCCGGAAACAGCAAGGTGCATTGGAGGAAGAACAGCGCGGCATAGAAGATCAGGAAAAAATAGAGTTCGAACGACCATTGCGCCACATGCTGCAATCCGAACTCGAACCACCAGAAGTAGACGACCCCCAGAAACAGGAAGGCGGCCCAGATCAGGTGGGTCGGGTACAGGCGGACGCGGCCGGGGTGCTGTATCAGCCGCGCGAGGCCCGTCAACAGGCGGGCCACGCTCAAACCCATCACGACGCCCAGGACGGTCCGGACATGAATCAGCTGATCCGGGTGGGCAATGGCCACTTCCACGCCGGCGCCTATTTATGGTGCTTTTGTTGGGCCGCGCGGTCCATGGAGTGCTGTATCCCTTCCTCGTCCAGTTTCTGTTGCTGCAGTATGCACGGCTCGTACGACGGGCTACCGGGATGGATTCCAAGGCTTTCGCACTTGTGCTGGTATTCCTCGGCGCTCCATTCGTCGAGCGTGTCGCACGCGGAGAGCAGTGCCGACGAAGCAAGAGCCGCCGCCATCAAAGTCAAGCGCCGGGGCCGGTCGGTAAGCAACATTTCCTTCTCCTTTTAAGGGCGGGATGAGTGGGGCTGCGATCCCGTGTCTCCGGGCTGGGTCGATATCTTTAGGTTATCACCGATCCGAAGATGGCTCTATTGAGCCGGATCCGGGCATAGTACGATACCGGCCACCGCATCACCGCATCACCGCATCACTGCGCCACTGCGTCACCGCGCCACTGAGTTACGCAGCATCACCCGGCAGGTGCCACGTGACACGGGCAACGGGTCACAGGCTATTTCGCCGCATGACGCATGGCCAGGGTGGCATCGGAACAAGGAATCGAGCATGCATTTCGAAGAAAACATCACACTGACTCACATCGACCAGGGCACGCCCATGGGCGACTTGCTGCGCCAATTCTGGCTGCCCGCCCTGTTGTCGGAGGAACTGCCGGAGAACGACGGCCCGCCGCTGCGGGTGACGCTGTTGGGCGAAGAGCTGGTGGCCTTCCGGGATACCGACGGCAAGGTCGGATTGCTGAGCGCCTATTGCCCCCATCGCCGCGCCGAGCTCTATCTGGGACGCAACGAAGGGTCGGGCCTACGCTGTGCGTATCACGGCTGGAAGTTCGATGTCCGCGGCCAGTGCGTCGATATCCCGACCGATGCCTGTGGGCCGGAGGTCTTGAAGCGGATGGGCACCACCGCGTACGAAACCCGGGAGCACGGCGGCATCGTCTGGGCCTACATGGGCCCGGCGCAGCCGCCCGCCGACGTGCCCGAGCTCGACTTCTGCCGGGTCGCGCCCGAGCAGCGCTATGTCTCGAAATGCCTCATGAAGTGCAACTACCTGCAGGCGCTCGAGGGCAGCATCGATTATTCCCATATCTCGTTCCTGCACAAGGATCTCGAAGGGGGCACGGGCAAGGCGGACACCTTCGGGCTGGGCGAGATGATCAAGTATTCCGAAGACGACGGACGCCCCACGATTTTCTGTGACCGGGTCGAGCATGGCCTGCAGATTGCCGCGCGCCGCGAAGCCGGCGCCGACGCCTACTATTGGCGCATTGCCCGCTGGTTCATGCCTGTCATCGTGGTGGTGCCGACCGCGCCGGGCAATGTGTGCCGGGCCAATATTTTCGTTCCCATCGACGACGAAAACTGCTGGTGGTATCGCATCCGCTGGCATGCGGAACGCGCGCTGACGGAGCAGGAGATCGAAGGCTACAAGCACGGCGCATTCGATTATGCCGAGCTGGTTCCGGGGACTTATCTGCCCAAGGGGACCCGGGAGAACGATTATCTGCAGGACAGGGCCGAGCAGCGCACCCGGTCGTTCACGGGCATTCCCAGCGCGCAGTTGCAGGACCTGGCGATCCAGGAAAGCCAGGGGCGCATTCACGACCGCAGCCGCGAGCGGCTGGTCAAGACCGATCTTCCCATCGTGCAATGCCGCCGGTCGCTGTTGCAGGCCGCCGACGAGCTGGTCAAGGGCAATGCGCCAGCCCTGGCTTCCCGGCCCCAGGCGTATCGCGGCAGGGCGTACGCAATCACCCGGCCCCGGAATGTGGAGCTGGCGCGGATCCGTGAAGAACTGGCCAACGAATAAATAGCGGTTTTAATAGCGGTTTTTCGGAGGGCGGCGGCCGGGGATTTCCCGCCGCCGCTTCGATCATTCCTGAGGAGACAATATGTTCATGCGGACCTTATCCTGTTTGATGGTTTCATTCGCCGCGATCTGGCCGGCGGCTTTCGCGCACGCGCAATCG
>JAFDZY010000019.1 GCA_018266685.1 Bacteroidota bacterium | reverse complement strand
CTCCAACTGCACATGGACGGTGCCCGCATCTTCAATGCCATGGCCGTGGACAGGAACAATGCAGCAGCTTGGGGCGCACCGTTCCACTCGGTATCGATCTGCCTTAGCAAGGGCCTTGGGGCACCTGTGGGCAGCGTGCTGGTGGGCACCAACGCCTTCATCGGGCACGCACGGCGCATACGCAAGCGCATGGGTGGCGGCATGCGCCAAGCTGGGATCCTTGCGGCGGCAGGCTCATACGCATTGGACCACCACGTTGCCCGCCTTCCGGAGGACCATGCCCGGGCAAAACTGCTGGGGCAGGCGCTGGCACCCCTTGCTTGCGTGGAAAGCGTAATGCCCGTGGACACCAACATCGTAGTGGTGACGCTTCAACCCGGCACAACCGCCGGCAATGCCCTGAACAAGTTGCGCGAAAAGGGGATCCTTGCATCGCAGTTCGGCCCAAACATGGTGCGGATGGTGACACACTTGGACATTGATGACCGGGCTACTGAACAAGCCATTGCCGCTTGGCGTTCGATCGCATGATGAAACCACAAGCCCTGCTCCTGGCCCTGCTCGCACTCCCCGCGTGCAAGGCACCGCAATTCGTGCAGGCGGGAACGAAGAATGACGTTGCCGTGGACTACCGGTGGAACATCCCGCCGAACAAGCCGCCCGAGCTTTTGCTGAGGCTGAAGAACAGCGGCACTTCCGCCCAGCGCATCCACCTCGGCCTCGATTTATACTACCAGGGTTTCACGGTGGAGGAATTCACTGCGGACACCTGCATACCCGCCGGGCGCACCTTCAACGGGAAGCTCAATGGGATCTATTTCATCCCCAAGCGGCTCACCCCGGAGCAGGCTGCCAGCCCAGACACCAAGGTGGACCTCACGGAATTCACGGCCACGCCCGTGGAATCATGCCCATGAATTGGGTCCCAACACAACAACCTTGAAGTCCAGGGAATTTTCAGAAAGATGGATCATCGCCACGGTTTCCGTGCTGATGGTCCTTGCGCTTGGCCTGCTGGCGCGCAATCTGCTGCTCAATGGCGACAGGGCCCTTCAGCTGGGCGAAGTGGCCTTGGAACAATCCATGGACAGCCAGCGCTTGCAGCTGAAACTTCAGATGAAGTCTTGCAGCCAAAACTTGATCCAGCAGGCGGAGTACATTGCCCTAGACGACAGTGCCAGCGGCCCCGAATTGATCAACCGTTGGTTGCCGTTGCTGCGCAGCCGTTTTGCCATCATGGCGGTGAGCATCACTGATGAACAGGGTGGCGAGCAAAAGCTGGAACGTGCGGACAGCTCCTGGAAGTTTACCTCCACGGCCCGTTCCTCCGTACCGGCGGAAACATTTGTGCAGGAATGGCCGATCCGCAGCTCCTTGATACCTCCACCGGTACCAGAACCTCCTTCTGCCGATCCACGGGAAGCCACATGGTACAGCCAAGCCCTGGAAAACAGGCAGGACGAACCGGTTTGGTCGGAAAGCAGGACAAAAACGGGAAAAAACCTGTTCCAAGCTTCCCAGTTGGTGCGAAGCCGGAGTTCAGGCACTTCCTTCCATGTGGTGCATTTCGAAATTGATGCTTCCGCACTGATGGAGGGGCTGCCGCCGTGGAGCCCGGAGCTTTCCAACATTGTCCTTTCTTCCAATGGAGATCCGTATTCGCCCTTGGACACATCACCGTCCGGACTGGCGTGGCATACCATGCTTAGAAACTGGCAGCAGGACCATCCCACCACCGTGCTTCATGAATCCATTGGTGGCCAGGAATGGTTGGGCCGGATCCTGCCCATGGAGCTGAACGGAGCTACCCTGTACACCGGCGCCTTGATCCGGGAAAGCTCAGTGGCCCAATGGACCAGCCAAGGCCGCCTGGCCATGTGGACCGTTCTGGTCCTGCTGGTTCTTTTGGCCACGCTGTTGATCACCGTTTTTACCCAAACCCGCGGCACCGAGCGCAAGTTGCGCAAGCATGAACGCCGATCAAACCTGCAGGCCCGCCACCTGGCCAAGGCCCTTGTGGAACGTGAAGTATTGGACCGCGAGGTGCACCACCGGGTGAAGAACAACCTGCAAGTGGTGAGCAGCCTGCTGAACCTGCAAGCCCAGCGGGTGCCCGGCGAAGAAGCCCGCAGCGAATTCATGCGGGGGAAGCGCCGCATCGACTCCATGGCGTTGGTCCACCATAAACTTTACAAGCAGAACGACCTCTCCGCAGTGGACCTGGCGGTTTTCCTGGACGATCTTGCCAAGGCGGTTTCTGCCATGTTCGAGCCGGAAAGCCGGACCGTGAGCCATAGCGTGGACACCAATGGGATATGCTGCGATGCGGATACCAGCATCCAGTTGGGCATGATCGCTTGCGAGCTGCTTGCCAACTGCCATCAGCACGCTTTCCCATACGCCACCGGCGGGCACATCCACCTTGCGGTGCGCAAAGCTGAAAACGGCATCTTCTCACTTACCGTGAAGGACAATGGGAAGGGCTTTGATGCCACAATCGTTGATCCTTCGCACTTGGGCCTGGACGTGGTGGAGGCGTTGGCCGATCAACTGGACGGTTCGGTGCACACCGAAATAGATGGAGGCACTGCGGTAACGGTGACCTTCAAACCGATCCACCCTAGCGGCTCCTGATGCTTCACCGCACCCACTCGAGCTCCACGCGGCGCTCGGAAGCATTCACGCCGGTACTGTTACGTGCCCCGAAATAGTTCAGCAGCACCCGCTCGGCCCCAATGCCGCGTGCCAGCAAATAACTGCGGACGGCCTTGGCCCGGCGTTCGCTCAGCAGCAAGTTCAGCGAGGCATCGCCGCTTTGGTCCGCAAAACCGGTTACCAGCAGCCTGCTGTCCGGTGCCTGCCCCATTACGCGCGCCACCTCATCCAACAACTTGCGCCCTTCACTTCCCACCTCCGCGGATCCCGCTGCAAATCGCACGGCAAGGTCCTTTCCCGCCAACCTGCTCAAGTTCGCCAGCGGATTGTCCGGATCGGCATGCGCGTCCTTGCCGGCCTTCAGCTCATCCACCTGCATCCCAATGTCGGAGATCCGGTCATCCATGTCATCCATGCGGTCGCGCAAGGCCCAAAGCTCCTTGCGCTGGTCCATTTGATCGATCCGCTTGTTGATGGCATCCAATTCGGCCTTCAGCCAGCGGTCCCGTTTGCGCAGTTTTGGAGTAGGCAGCGCGGGCGCCATGTTTTCAGCCTTTGTAGCAATGTCCGCAAGCATGGCATCGGTGAGGTGCACATCCTGCAAAGGCAGCGCTGCTCCAACGGTGAGGTCCAGCGCGCAGAGATAATTCTGGTCGTCAAAAACGGTGCTGCACACCGTGGGCACGGTGTCCGTCCTGCCCGCATCGGCCTGCATTTCCGGCCCCTTGCCCAACACCTGGATGCCCGCAAGGCCGATCAGGTCATTGCGCATCTGCCGTTCCAGTTCCTGGCGCTGTGCCCGGACATAGTAGTAGATGGCGAGGTACTTCTCCTGGTCTTCCCCGCCGTCCACACCGAAGCTCGCCTTGCTCCAATCGATCCGCGATACGCGCCCCAACTGTTCGCGGGTGGCGGGGGAAAGCGCCGGTACCGGAACCCCGAAGTGCGCGGCGGCAAGCGCGATCATCTTGTCGATGCCGGAACACAACAGGGGCACGGGCAGGTCCACGCGCACTCCCTCGCGGGTGAAATGCACGCGCTGGTCCATGTATTGCTCGGCGCCAGCGATGACCAAGTCGTTCAATGCGGCATCCCCGCGGGCACCTGTCGCAGGCTGAAAATCAAAGCGCGCCGAAGGACCGTCCACCCCGGTCCAGGTGGCGGTGAAAGCAACAGGGCCCGTTCCAGTGCCCACGCCGGCAGATACAATGATCGAATCCAACGTGCCCTGCGCCAATAACGTCAAGGGCACTTGGGCCGGCAGCGGGAAGGTGGCCCCCAGTACCAGCACAAGCAGGCTGCACCGGATAAAAAAGTGCTTCGGCATTGGCGGAGCTAACTTAGAGTACCACACCATGCCGCGCCAGTGGTTCAGGGCGGAAAGAATCAACCGGTTAAGCAACGGTCACCGGTGCTGCACTGCTTCGGGCACCACTTGCCCGTCCGCCGCGTTGGGCAAGGCCATTCCGAGGATGGTGCAAACCGTGGGGGCAATGTCTGTAATGCTGGTACGGCGCAGTACTTCACCCGGGGCCACTCCTTTGCCGAAGAAGATCACCGGAACCTGGGTATCATAGTTCCACGCAGTGGCATGGTCCGCACCTTGCTCTTTCCAACCGCGGTGCCAGCGGAAGAATCCGGGCTGAAGCGCAAAGAGCACGTCCCCGCTGCGCTGCGGCATGTAGCCGTTGGCCATGGCGCGTGCAATGCCGGAGCCGTTGGTGCTTAGCAGCAGTTGGTCCCCGCTGGCTGCGTAAGCAATGGCGGGATCGTGGTTCAGGGCCCTGGCCACAGCCTCGGCGGTTCCTGCCGGTGCATCCTTCACCAGGAAGACCTGATCATTGCGGATGGTGTCGACCACCGCACCGAAGCCTTGCCTGGCCAGCCGATCCAGCAGGTCGGCCATGAACACGTAACCCGCGCTTCCCTTCAGGTCGCGCAGGTAGGCGGGCACGTCCCCGCCGCCATGGTCCGCAGCAAGGAACACGGTGTATTGCCCCGCACCAACGTGTTTGTCCAAGTACGTGAGCAGGCGTGCGATGTCGGCGTCCAAGCGGATGTAGGTGTCTTCCACTTCCAGTGCGCGCGGACCCATGGCATGCTGCAGTTCGTCGGTGCTGCTGTAGCTCACGGAGAGCAGGTCCGGCACGGCATCCATGCCAAGTGAGTCTCCTTCGATGGCGGCCAGCGCGAGGTCCGTGGTGAGCGTGTTGCCCCAAGGTGTTTGCTTCACGGCATCCAAGTTGGTGCCTCCCTTGTTGATGGCCCGCAGGTCCAAGGGCAGCGTGGCGGGGATCCCTTCCGCAGGCGCTTCCTCGTACGGATTGTTGTCCGGAAGCGGCGTGTGGTAGCGGTCGCGGGGAAGCATCAGGTCCCAGGTCCCGTCCAAGTACGCGGCCGCCAGCTTCCGTGCGTTGAAGCGTTGGAGCCAGTCCGGCAACGCCTGCCGGTACCATGTGCTGGTGATGAAGTTGCCTTCGCTTCCGCCCACGAACCAATAAGCTTCATCGCCGGTGCGGCCGATGGGCATCATGGCGGAGCGGTCCTTCAAGGCCACGCCCACGGTGTGTGCGCGCCGGTCCGTGCGCAGCTCCAGTTCATCGGCAAGCGTGGAGGCCAGCAGTTTGGCGGGTGAACGGCTGGCGCTGGTGCTCTTGGTGCCGACCGGTGACACAGTGGTATCCAGGCCGATGTAGTAGGAATGGCGCGTGGCCCGATCGTACGGCCAATTGGTGATGATGCCGTGGCGCGAAGGCGTGGTGCCCGTATAGATGCTGGCGTGCCCCGGTGCGGTTTGCGTGGGCACGTAATTGTAGTGTGCATCGCGCTGAAAGGAACCCTCACGCACCAAGCGCCGGAAGCCGCCGTCGCCGAAGTTGTCCCAGTAGCGGTAAATAAAATCCGTGCGCATCTGGTCCACCACGATGCCCACCACCAACTTGGGCGGTGCAGCCCATTGCGGTTCCTGGGCATGAAGGGTGGCGCACCAGGCCGTGGTGATAATGAAGGCTGTTCTTCTCATGTGGAACGTGCAACCAACCAAAATACGGCCAAGCAGGCCAGGACATTCACCAGAATGTTTGCCAGCGCCATGCCGGGTGCGCCTTCGCGGATCAACAGGAAGTTTTCATAGCTGAAGGTGCTGAACGTGCTGAAGCCGCCACAAATGCCCACGGCCACAAATGCAGCCAGGGCGGGCCTATGCTGGAAGTGCGCCTGCATGCGCAGCACCATCCATGCAAGGATGAACACACTGAGCAGGTTGGCCAGCAAGGTGGCATACGGGAAAGCGCCTCGCAGGTCCAAGGTCAGCAAGAGCCGGGTGATGCCGTAGCGCATCAGGCTGCCGATGCCGCCGCCGATGAAAACCGCCGCCCAGATGTTCATCGTTCCCCTATGCGTTGATGGATGCTCCGGAAAAGTACGTAGGCCAATCCGCCGATCAATGAACCATAGAGCGCACCCACGATCACATCGCCGGGATAGTGCGCGCCGAGGTATACCCGGCTGTAGGCGATGGCCCCCGCCCAAAGCAGTAGCACCGGCAGCACCCACCATGGTTGGCGGCGCAGCATGCCGCCCATGAACACCGCCAGTGCGAAATGGTTGGCCGCGTGCGAGGAGATGAACCCATACTGGCCCCCGCAGTGGTTGTCCACCAAATGCACCAAGCCCTGAAGGTCTGCCGCATGGCACGGACGGAGGCGCTGCACGGTGTTCTTGAAGAGCAGCACGGAACCGGTGTCGCTGCACAAGATCATCAGCGCCACCACGGGAAGCGACCACCACAGGCCGCGCCAGCCCCAACGCAGTTTGATCAGTACCAGGAAGAGCGCATAAAGCGGGACCCACATTTCCGGGCGGCTTAAGTAGGCCATCCAGATGTCGGCGGCAGGTGAATGCGCACCGTTCACCGCCAGGAAAGCCGTGCGGTCAGCGGCGAGTATGGCGTCGGTCCAGGCCATCAGCCGGCTTCCGGGAGGTCTTGCGGTTGCACGGGCGCATGGAGCCGCTTCCAGATCATGTCCTTCAGTTCATCCAAGCCCTTGCCCGCCACCGAGCTGATCATCACGCACTTCACGTCCTTGGGCAGTTCCTTGCGCAGCGCAGCGGCAAGCTCATCATCCAACAGGTCGCACTTGGTAACGGCCAGCAGCCGGTCCTTGTGCAGCAGTTCGGGTGAATACTGCCGGAGTTCGTTCAGCAATACCTGGTACTCCGAGCGGATGTCCGGGCTGTCTGCCGCCACCATGAACAGCAACAGGCTGTTGCGTTCGATGTGCCGCAGGAAGCGCAGGCCGATGCCCTTGCCTTCGCTGGCCCCCTCTATGATGCCGGGGATGTCGGCCATTACGAAGCTCTGGCCATCGCGGTAGGAAACGATGCCGAGATTGGGCACCAACGTGGTGAACGGGTAGTCCGCGATCTTCGGTTTGGCCGCGCTGAGCACGGAAAGCAGGGTGCTTTTGCCGGCGTTGGGGTGGCCTACCAGGCCTACGTCGGCCAGCACCTTCAGTTCCAGGATGATCCACTTTTCCTGCCCCGGTTCCCCAGGCTGTGCGAAGCGGGGTGTTTGGAACGTGGAGCTGTGGAAGTGCTGGTTGCCCAGCCCGCCGCGGCCGCCCTGCAACAACACCACTTCCTGGCCAGGTTCGGTGATCTCGCAGAGCACTTCTTCCGTTTCCAGGTCCTTGGCCAGGGTGCCCAGAGGCACTTCGATGATGCGGTCCTCCCCCATCCTGCCGCTGCGCTGGTTGTCGCCGCCACCTTCGCCATCGTTGGCGATGACGTGCTTGGTGTAGCGCAGGTGCAGCAGTGTCCACAGCTGGGCATTGCCGCGCAGGATGATGTGGCCGCCGCGCCCGCCGTCGCCTCCATCAGGCCCGCCCTTGGGCACGTACTTCTCGCGCCGCAAATGGCGGCTGCCCGCACCACCCTTGCCGGAGCGGCACTCGATGCGGATCTGGTCGATGAAGTTGGCGGAGGACATGAGGGAGAAAGAGAGGGTGAGAGGGTGAGAGGGTGAGAGGGTGAGAGGGTGAGAGGGTGAGAGGGTGAGAGGGTGTGAGGGTGAGAGGGTGAGAGGGTGAGAGGGTGAGAGGGTGTGAGGGTGAGAGGGTGTGAGGGTGTGAGGGTGTGAGGGTGTGAGGGTGTGCCCTTCGGCCCTGCCTACCGGACGGCAGGTACACGCAAGGTGAACTAGCTACAATTGCTCATTCATCAATGGCATCGGTGAGCCTTGCAGTGATTTCAGCAATGCTGCCCATGCCTTGTATGCGCCGCAGCTTGCCTTGGGCTTTGTAATAATCCTTCAACGGTGCGGTCTTGGCCTCGTACTCGCGGATGCGCTTGCGCACCACTTCCTCGCTTTGGTCGTCCGGGCGGCCACTGGTGGTGCCGCGTCCCAACAGGCGCTTCACCAGTTCTTCTTCCTCCACTTCCAGCGCCAGCATCACCGTGATCCCGCTGCCGATGTGCTCCAAGGTGGCATCCAATGCCTCTGCCTGTGCGCGCGTGCGCGGGAATCCGTCGAAGATGAATCCCTTGGCCTTCGGATCTTCGTCCAGCCGGTTGCGGATCATGCCCACCACCACTTCATCGGGCACCAGTTCACCGGCGCTCATCAACTCCTGGGCTTGCAGGCCCAGCGGCGTTTCAGCCTTGATCTCCGCGCGCAACAGGTCGCCGGTGCTGAGGTGCCCCAGGCCGTAGCGCTCCATGAGGAATTTGCTCTGGGTGCCCTTGCCCGCCCCCGGGGGGCCGAAGAGCACAATGTTCAATTTGTTCATCACAATGCGCCTTTGCGCAGTTTTAGATCAAGTGTTCACGATCCGGTAAATGCCCGGCAGGTTGCGCCCCAGCCCATCGTGGTCCAGGCCGGAGCCCACTACGAAAACATTCGGGATCTCCATGGCCACAAAGTCGATGGGGATGTCCTTCTTGTACACCTCCGGCTTAATCAACAGGCTGGCAATGGCGATGCTGGAGGGCTGTTGCACCTTCAATGCCTCCACAATGTGGCTGATGGTGTTGCCGGTGTCCACAATATCCTCCACCACCACCACGTCGCGGCCGGTTACACGCTCGTTCAGCCCGATCAACTGGCTTACCGTGCCGGTGCTCACCGTGCCATGGTAGCTGGCCACCTTCACAAAGGAAATTTCGCAGGCGATGGGCAAGCGTTTCAGCAGTTCCGAGGCAAAAAAGAAACTGCCGTTGAGCACGCCCAGGAACAGTGGTACGCTGCCCTGATAGCGATCGGCAACCTTTGCCGCCACGGCATCAATGGCGCTGCCCAGTTCGGCGGCGCCGATAAAAGGCTCGAACTGCTTGTCGTGGAGAGTGACCATTGCCTTGGAACAGGGGGCCGAAGGTAGGGAAAGGCGGATGCCGGGCACGCATGGCCGCATCCGGCGCGAATACCCTTCCCTGCATGGCCGTATGCAACAGTTCCCTACATTCGGACCGATGCGCGCCACTTCCCTTATCCTGGCCGGAGCCTTGGCTCCCCTGTTTGCCTTTGCCGGTGGCGAACACCTGCCCACCAGCGCCCGCTTTGCCGGCATGGGCAATGCGGGCATCACACTGGTGGACCTGTGGTGTACCGGCGGAAACCAAGCAGGCCTGGCCGGATTGGAAAAGCCGGTGGCCGGGGCCTATTACCAGCAGCATTGGTTGGCCCCTGACTTGGCCATGCAGGGCCTGGCATTCGCTCTGCCGTACAAGAAAAGCACCTTTGCCATCAGCGCGAATTCCTTCGGGAACACGCTTTACGCCCAGCGCAGTTTCGGCCTGGCCTACGCCATGAAGCTCGATGAGGGGTTGCGCGTGGGCGTTCAGCTCGATTACCTGAACCTGCGGCTGGGCGAAGGCTACGGCAGCACCAGCGCCGTTACCGCCGAACTGGGCGTGCAGGCCAGGCTCACCGAAAAGCTGTGGATCGGTGCACACCTATACAATCCCAACCGCGCCAAGCTCGGTGGCCCGTATGATGAAAAAGCCCCGACCATCATCAGCGCCGGCCTGGCCTACACCTTCAACAAGCAGGTGACGCTGGCGGCGGAAGCGGGCAAGGACATCGACCGGCAGGAGCAATACCGTGCAGGCATCGAATACCGGCCCACGGACGTACTGTTCCTGCGCACCGGCGTAAGCACCGGGCCCACCAAGGCACACTTTGGCGCGGGCTTCCGCGTAAAGCAGCTTGAACTGGACTTGGCCGTGGTGCTGCGCTCCCAACTGGGCGCCACCCCCATGGTGAACCTGAACTACCGCTTCAAATGAGGCGGCTTGCCGCCCTGGCCGCCTTGATCTGCCTGCTGGGCAATTCCCTGCTTCATGCCCAGCGGGAAATGACGCCCGAACTGCGCGAAATGATCGAGGCGCGCATCGCCGCCGTGGCCGAACAGCTCGGTGAGAACAGCGACGTGGACCTCAGCGCCCTGGCGGACCAGCTCACCGAGCGGCTCAGCGACCCGGTGGACCTGAACAGCACCAATGCCGAAGAACTGGGCTCGCTCCACCTGCTCTCCGACCTGCAGGTCAACGCCATCCTGGACCACATCCGCATCTATGGCAAGTACATCAGCATCTACGAGCTGCAAACGGTGGACGGCATGGACCTCTCCACGCTGGAACTGATCCGGCCCTTTGTTACCGTAAGCGGCGAAGGAAGTTCCCGCACCTCGCTCAAGGAAATGCTGGCCAACGGCAAGAGCGAAGTGCTGCTGCGCACGCAGATCACCATCCAGCAGCGCAAAGGGTTCATTGGCGGCGGCGACCCCTTCCACCAACCGTACTACAATGCGGACGGCGGCCCGCTTCCTGACGTGGACGACCCGCACGTGCTGGATTCGCTGCGCAACAACAGCAAAGTGTACTTGGGCAGCCCGTGGAAGCTGTACGCGCGTTACCGCTTCAAGTACCGCCGCAACCTGGATTTCGGCTTCACGGCGGAAAAGGATGAAGGCGAGGAATTTTTCAGGGGCACGCAGAAGAGCGGATTCGACTTCTACTCCGCACACCTCTTTCTGCGCAACATCGGCCCGCTGAAGGCCCTTGCCCTGGGGGACTTCCAGGCGCAATTCGGGCAGGGCCTGGTGTTTTCCAGCGGCCTCTCCTTCGCCCGCAAATCCGCGTACACCATGAACATTACGCGGAATTCACCTGGCCTGTCGCCTTACGCCAGCGTGAACGAAAACCAATTCCTGCGCGGTGCCGGGGCCACCATGGACATCGGCAAGCACTTCGAGGGAACCGCCTTCATCAGCAAGAAAAAATACGATGCCAACATCCAGGCCGGCGACACCAGCGGCACCGGGTTCGACAATGACCTGTCCACGTTCAGTTCCTTTTTGGAGGACGGCTACCACCGCACCATGAACGAGGTGGCCAACAAGAACACGCTGGACGAATTCATTTACGGCGGCCACCTGAAATACCGCCGGAACGGCACGGAGATCGGCGCCACCGCAGCACAGGTCAGCTTTGGCAACAGCCTGCAGAAAACCCGCACCTACCCCTACAACCAGTTCGAGTTCCAAGGGAAAACAAACACCACCTACGGCTTGAACTGGAACGTGCCCTACCGCAACATCGTCTGGTTCGGCGAAGGCGCCCGCAGCTCGAACGGAGGCATGGCGGGGCTTACCGGCGTGCTGGCCGCTTTGGACAAGCGCTTCTCCGTGGCGCTGCTCTACCGCGACCTCCAGCGCGATTTCAATGGCCTGTACAGCAATGCCTTCGCCGAAAGCACCAACCCGTGGAACGAGCGCGGCTTGTACACCGGCATTGAAGTGCGGCCCACCCGCCAATGGGTGTTCAACGCCTACTTCGACCAGTTCACGTTCCCCTGGCTGCGCTACCAGACCAACGCCCCAAGCGATGGCTACGAGGCGCTGGGCCAGCTCACCTGGACGCCCAGCCGCGGCGTGCAGCTCTATGTAAAGGCCCGCACCCAGGTGAAGGCCATGAACACGGAGGAAGCTGCGCCCGGCGTGTTGCCGCTGGTGGACACGCGCCAGAACAACTTCCGTTTCAACGCCAGCTACAAGGTGAGCTCCGGCGTAACGCTGCGCACCCGCGTGGAAAGCGTGAACTTCCAGCGCGGCGAAACGCCCATGGAGCACGGCTTCCTGATCTACCAGGACGTGGTGCACCGGCCCAAGCGCGGTGCGCTGGAATTCACGGGCCGCATCATGCTTTTCGCCACGGACAGCTACGATGCGCGCCTCTATGCGTTCGAGTCCGACATCCCCGGCGTGTTCAGCCTGCCGCCCATATACGGGCGCGGCATGAAATGGTACGGCATGCTGCGCTGGACCGTGGTGCGCCACCTGGACATTTGGGCGCGCTATGGCATCACCATGTACACGGACCGGGACATGATCAGCTCCGGGCTCCAACAGATCGCCGGGCCCAACCAGAGCGACCTGAAGATGGAGCTGCGCTACACCTTCTGAGCGCCATTACCCGGCGGTGGTTCAAAATCTTCCGCGCACAGATCCGGGGGCCGGTTGTTGCCTTTGAAAGCAGCCATCGTACGCCTCGGAACGACGGTGGCTGCAAGCCTGCAATGCAGCTCCATCCGCAGGCACGAAGTGTGAACATGCACAGAAACGAAAAATGGACCTGGGGCGGAACGCGCGCTGAACTGGAGGAAGCACTGATGCGGAACTTCATGCACAAGGAACGGCCCGTTCCCCCGCATCCGCACTGGTCGCGAACAACCACCGTTGTGATCAGGAAGCAGGTGCTGCCCTACTACTATGCGATCTACGACCACGGGCTCCACCGGTATGTGGAACTTCAATACCGCGAGGGCCGCGATGCGCCCCTATGCCACATGGCCGTGCCGGCTGAAGCACAGCCGCCAATGCCCGGCGCGCCTTGAAGCCGCGTACTACTTCTTGGCGGCAGCCGTGGAATCCTTCGCTGCAGGCACAGTTGCCGCAGCCTTTGAGCGATCCACGTTGTTGTCGTGTGCACCGGTGGAATCAGTGCCCGTGCCGAAGCCGCCCACCTGGTCGTCCACATCCGTGTTGGTGTGGTCGCTTTCGCTGGGCGCGCCGCCCATGGCCGGGTTCACCGGTGCGTGTGGCGTGCTGTGGTTGCCGCCGTAATTGCAGGCCATGGCCATGGCCACCGCGACCATTGCCACCGCCAATTTCAAACCATTGCCAGCCTTTCCCATGTTGTTCCGATCCATGTCGCTCAAGGTTTCCGGGTGATGATGCCGCCGCAACCCGGCGCGGCAGCGGGGCGAAAGTAAAGCGCTGGCCCGGCAACCGCCACATCCGCAGCAAGATCATTCGCTAACTTTCGCACAAGCCTGCACAACCATGTCCAACATCGGCTTGATCATCGAGGAACGCCCGCGGCAGGTGGGCAATTTCATGGTGGGCCGCCTGCTGCCCTTCCACAGCAAGCGCACCGTGGGCCCCTTCATCTTCATTGACCACATGGGGCCGGTACGCATGGACGACCATGAGAACGTGGACATCGGCCCGCACCCGCACATCGGCCTGAGCACCCTCACCTACTTGTTTGAGGGCAGCATGATGCACCGTGACAGCTTGGGCACCGCTGTGGAAATCACGCCCGGCGCGGTGAACTGGATGACGGCGGGGAAAGGCATTGTACACAGCGAGCGCACGCCGGAGCGCTTGCGAAATGTGGACAAGCACATGCACGGCTTGCAGATCTGGGTGGCGCTGCCGAAGGAAAAAGAGGAAATGGAGCCTTCCTTCCACCATGTGGAGGCACAGGCCCTGCCCCATTGGGAAGCGGATGGCGCGCGCTACAAATTGATCGCCGGCGAAGTGATGGGCCACCGCTCGCCCGTGCCGGTACACAGCCGGTTGTTCCTGCTGGAGATCACTGCGGTGGACGACCATGAGGTGCGCTTTGCGGAAGGACTGTACGGAGAAGCCGGGCTGTACATCCTCAGCGGTGAAGTCCACACGGAAGGTGAAGCCTTCGGCCCCAGGCAGATCCTGGTGGCCAGGGATGCCAAGCAATGCGGTTTCCACATGGCCGCTGGCACCACCGTGTACCTCTTCGGCGGCGAGCCTTTCCCGGAAGAACGCTTTATCTATTGGAACTTCGTGGCCACCACGCAGGAAAAACTGGAAGCCGCCCAGCAGCGCTGGCGCGAGCTGGCTTTCCCGATGATCCCCGGTGAACATGATCCCGTTCCCCTTCCCACGGAACGAAGAACAACCAACCAGAAATGAACTTTTCAGTCCAAACTGATGCACACATTGGCCGCGATGCCTACCGCACGGAGATCCAGGTCCGCAGCCACAAATTGATTGCTGATGAGCCGGAGGCCAATGGCGGCAAGGACCTTGGCCCCACCGCCCATGAACTGCTGGCCGCCGCCTTGGGCGCCTGCACCAACGCCACGGTGCGCATGTATGCGGACCGCAAGCAATGGCCGCTGGAGGCCATCGATACGCGCGTGACGGTGGAGCACGGCGAATCGTTCGATGATACCCGCATCACGCGCACGGTCCGTTTCACCGGTGAATTGGACGAGGACCAGCACACACGCCTGATGCAGATCGCGGATCGCTGCCCCATCCACCGCACCCTCAGCGGCACCATCCAGATCACAACCAGTGAGGTCCGTTGAGCAGGCACTACGGTCTGTTGCAAATGCCAAGGGCGGCCTTGTTGGGGCCGCCCTTGTTGAATGCCGAAGGATCCAGTGATCAAGCCGTGATCTTCGACTTGTTTTCCTCATTTACCGGCGTTTGGAAACGCTTTGCCGTGTCGCGCACCAAGCGTCCCGCTTCATCTGCCGTGCGGTTCAGCCGCTTGCCGATCCGGTCAAACGTTTCCTGCTCACGGCCGGTCTTCAACTCCAAGTCTTCCTCGGTCAATTTGTTGAAATCCTTCTTCAGCGCATCCTTGGTCTTGCTCCAAGCTTCATGGAGCCGCTGGTTGGCCTTGGCAATTTCAGCCGTGGCGCTGCCCGTGATGTTCTGGAACCGCTTCGCCGTATCGCGGATCAGCCGGTTGGCTTCCTCGGGCGTCTTCTTCAGCCGCTGGCTGATCCGGTCTATCATTTCCTGTTCCTTTCCGGGCTTCAGCTCAAGGTCTTGCTCGGTCAACTGGCTGTAGTTCTTCTTCAGTTCCGCCTTCGCTTCCCGCCAGTTCTCGTTCAATTGCTTGTTCGCATTGGCCATTTCAGGCGATTGCTCGTCGCGTGCCTGGTTGCCTGTTTGATAACGTTCTTGCGTTGCCGTTGCCGTGTTCACATCCTTTCTTTCCGTTGCCATCACTTTGAAAATTTGAAGTTCCCGCGATCCTTGCCGTGCTTCGGCCTCCGGTCGCTTGCTGCGGAAGTTGCGAGAACCATGCCCCGGCGCGGCCCAAGGCGCAACATTTCCCTGCTGGCCCTGCTTTCGGAACGAACGGGGCGATTTCCGTTCATGGCGTTCCGGGGAGAATGGTGCCCGATCCAATTTCCAAACCTTGCACAATGTGCCCCGATCGGGTGCTTTGCATCACTTAACCTTGTATCATGAAACTGCTCCGGTTCCTTCCCCTGTTCCTGCTGTTCCAACCCGCGCACGTGTTTGCTTGGGGCGCCACGGGCCACCGCGTGGTGGGCGCCATTGCCGAACAACACCTCAGCAAGAAGGCGCGCAAAGCCGTCCACCGCATCCTCGGCAGCGAGAGCATGGCCATGGCCGCCACCTGGATGGACGACATCAAGAGCGACCACAGCTACGATTACATGCGTGATTGGCACTGGGTCACCATCCCGGACGGAAGCACGTATGCCGCTGCCGAAAAGAACCCGCACGGCGATGCCGTGGAGGCCATTGGCCGCATGGTGGCCGCCTTGAAGAGCGACACACTCAGCGCGGAGCGCCAGACCTTTTGCCTCAAGGTGCTGATCCACCTGATCGGCGACCTGCACCAGCCGCTGCACGTGGGCCGGGGCGATGACAAGGGCGGCAACGATTTCCAGGTGCGCTGGTTCAAGCAGGGCTCCAACCTGCACCGCGTATGGGACAGCGGCATGATCGACCACAGCCAGCTGAGCTACACCGAACTGGCATGTGCCGTGGACCACGCCACCCCGGAGCAGATCAAGCAGTGGAGCCAAGGCACTGCGGCGGATTGGGCACAGGAGAACCTTGCCTTCCGCCAAGCCATCTACCCGGACGCGCCGGGCGCAGAACTGGGTTATGATTACAACTTCAAGAACTGGCCCACCGTTGAGGAACAGTTGCTCAAGGCGGGCATCCGCCTTTCCGGCGTGCTGAACAGCGTGTTCCGCTGAGCGCTTGGCCGCAGAACCGTTCCAACGGAATCACTGGGCCGCCTGCGTGCTGTCCGCAGCAGCGGGCGCAACGGGTGTCGCAGCGTTCACGCTGTCCATGGGCGGGGCATCCGCGCCTTGGTTCAATTGGTAGTTGTCCTCATCGGTGCCGTCCACGGTGCCGCCCGCGCCATCTTGGTTGGAACATGCCGTGAAACTGAGGCTTGCAAAGAGGAGCGCCGCCATGGCGAAGGAGGATCTGCGTTGCATCAAGCGTGGTTTGTGGCCCAAAGGAACAACTTTCGGCAATTCCCCCCAATGCCACATTGTTTGAACAGCTATTCGGACCGTGCCGGTCCAGGTCTGTCCAGCTTGAACGCCACCGGCAAGGTGTACCTGCAATTTACCGCACGGCCTTCCTTCCTTCCCGGAAGCCAATCAGGCATGTGGGCTACGGCCCGCAAGGCCTCCTTGTCCAGGTCCTTGTGCACCCCGCGCAACACTTCCGCAAACCGCACCTTGCCATCGCTGCACACCACGAACTTCACATATACCGTGCCTTCCACCTTTTGTTTCCATGCACGCTTCGGATACCGCACATGCTTCCGCAACCACGCACTCATGGCCTCCATGCCGCCGGGAAACACAGGTGCATGCAACGTTGTATCCACTGTTGCCCCCACTTGGCGATCAAAAACATGCTGGGCCGCATCGGAGGCGCCGCCCAAGGCATCCTTGCTTGATTGCGCCACCGCCGTGCAGCAGGCGATGCCCATGAACGCGAATAAGGTGAGAGCCTTTGTTCCCATACATCGAAGATAAGCCAAGAGGGCTCAAAGGTTTCCAGCAACAGACCACCTTCCCCCTTAAGCACCAGGGAAGGATCAACGGTTTTCCGCTGAACCAATTCCGGATATGGATGTCCGATTACATTTGGCCCCATAGCATTCCGCAAAATGAGCAACGTTTATTACCCCGACTACCTGCAACTGGACAAGATCCTCGGTGCGCAGGAACTGGAAAGCGACAAGCTGGACCAGCATGCACACGATGAAATGCTTTTCATCATCATCCACCAGGCCTATGAACTCTGGTTCAAGCAGGTGCTGTATGAGGTGGGCAGCGTGATGGAGATCATGGGCAGTGGAAAGGTGAACGACAACGCGGGCGAGATGAACATCGTGGTGCACCGCCTGCACCGCGTAAAAGTGATCTTGGACGTGCTGGTGAAGCAGTGGGAGATCATTGAAACCATGACGCCGCTGGACTTTTTGGATTTCCGCGACATGCTGCGGCCGGCCAGCGGCTTCCAGAGCATGCAGTTCAAGATCCTGGAGGCAAAATTGGGCCTGCGCATGGAGGCGCGCTTCGGCAAGATGTACTACACCAGCCAATTGCGGCCTGACCACAAGGCGCAGATCGAGGCACTGGAAAAGGAACCCACGCTGCTGGAGCTGGTAAATGCCTGGCTGGAGCGCATGCCTTTCCTGAAGGCGGAATACTGGCCTGGTGAGGCCAATTTCTTTGGAAAACTGGAGGAGCTCTACGTGGGCAGCCTGGTGAAGGGCGAGGAAGGCAATGCCAAGCTGTGGCGGAAGATCTTCGTGGATGGATCACCGGAGCGCCACTTCTCCCCCGCCGCCGCGCGCAGCGCGCTCTTCATCATGCTCTACCGCGATGAGCCCATTTTCCAGCAAGCCTTCCGGTTCCTGGACTCCCTGCTGGACATTGACACCGTGATGGCCTCCTGGCGCGCCCGCCACATCAGCATGGTACACCGCATGATCGGCCTGCGCGTAGGCACCGGCGGAAGCACCGGCCAAGCCTACCTGCGCGGCGCGATGGACAGCCACCACATCTTCAGCGAGATCGCGGACCTGAGCAGCTTCCTCTTTGAGCGGCGCAAATTGCCGCCGTTGCCGGAAGGCTTGAAGAAGGCCGTGGGATTCGCGGGGTGAGGAAGTGGTGGGTGATGGGTGCCCTTGATCTGGGGGGGTTGGAGCGGATGCGCAATTTGCACCAGGCCCTTCCAAGAACCGGCAACTGAATTGCACGTGCGTCAACGCACGGGCCATAGCCGCAACGGCCACTTGTGCAGCCACCCGCGCAAGGCAATGGCGGCGAGCAGCAGCACCACAGGAATGATGGGCACCACGTAACGCAGGCGCGCCACAACGGCCAAGTACGCCAAGCAAACCACAACAGCCCCCAGCACCAACGGCCACGCCAACCGCGGTGCGCGCCGCAAGCCCGCAAAGGCCAACAGCAGCAGCACGGCTTGTTGAAATGCAACCAAGTAGTCCATCGGCCCGGTCGGCTTTCCGTATGCCGTGTTCACGCCCCAATTGAACCAGAGCGGCAAGAACCGGAAGGCGCAGATCTGGGCGTAGCGCAGCTTGTGCGCGTTCACCACGTTCATGCCTTCCTCTTTGTACACGCGGTCCACCTGGGCCTCATTCTCGCGCCCGGTGAGCTCCGGGTGCCGCGCCAGCGCAGCATAGGCCACCGGCCGGGCTTCATCTTCGTTCACGTAGTGGAACGGCACATCGTCCTCCAACTGGTGGTTGTGGCGCAGCATATTGTACCCGGTAAGCGTGGAACCCACCACCACTTGGCCGAAAACGCGGGTATTGCGCACCACCCAAGGCAACATGACCAAGCACCATGCAAGACTGAAAGCCAGCACGGGCCGCACCAAACTGAACCGCCGCCTGCCCGACCTCCATGCGTGCCACACGGCTGCAATGCCCAACGGCACTGCGGAAACCAACATGGCCGAACGGGAAAGCACGGCCAACGCCATGCATGCCCCGGCCAATCCCCAACGCAAGCTCCCTCCTGCTTTCCATGCTTTCACATAGAAGTACAGGCCCGTGGTTACGGCCAAGGTGGCAACCATGTCACCGGCGATCTGCGGCAACACCGTAAGCGCAGGGAGGTACAACACCCATAATGCCGCCGCGATCAGGCCGGTAGTTTCATCCGCCACCTCGCGCACCAGGCGGTAGACCATCAGCACAATGAGCAAGTACAACAGCAATTGCACCAGCCCTGCGGCCCTAAGCGTTCCGTGGAGGGCAGCCACGCCCGCAAAGAGGTATACCGGCAAGGGTTCACGCATTGCGGTGGCCTCGTTGCCCGGACCGCAAAAAGGGAAATAGATGGGCAGGCAATCCACGAAACCCTCGCCATTCGCCACGTGCAAACTTGCAGGCCACCACGTGTTGGTTTGGTCGCCTTCCAAGGACGGTGGCGTGGTGAGCAGCCGCATGGCCCCACAGGCCACGCCTAAGGCGGCGATGCCGGCTAAGATCCATCGGTTGCGGTCCATCAGTCACGGATCAAATCACGAAAGCGGCGTGGTTACGTCGGCTTGGTGGCTGAAGTTACCGCATCCTCAGGGCCTGCAGGCGCACATTACACCTCAAACCGCTGGCCTTGGCGCGGCAGTTCGATCTTCCGGAAGCCCTTTTCCGCATACAGCCCGCGCAATCCTTCCATGGCGTGGTCCGCGCCGTGCACCAAGAACACCTGCTTCACCAGTGAGGGATCCTGGCAGCTGATCCAACGGAGCAGTTCGTTGCGGTCGGCATGTGCGCTGTAGCTCTCCATGGTGAGGATGGCCGCCTTCACCGGCACCTCTTCGCCGTACATGTGTATGGTTTCCGGCCGCTGCAACAAGCGCTCGCCGAACGTTCCCGGCCCGCAGAAACCCACCACCAGCACGGCATTCCGGGCATCGCGCAGGCCGTGGAAAAGGTGGTGGCGGATGCGCCCGGCGTCCATCATGCCACTGGCCGCAATGGTGATGCTGCCTCCCTTGCGGGTGTTCAGTTCCTTGCTGCGCGAAGCTTCGCGGATGAATTCCACGCCGGGAAAGCCGAAGAGGTCAGGGTCTTTCTCCAATTCCTCGCGGATGTCCGCCTGCAACAGGTTGGAAAACTTCCGGTAGATCCCGGTGGCATTGATGGAAAGCGGGCTGTCCACGAACACGGGCACGCGCGGAAGGCGCCCTTCGTTGAACAAGTGGTTGAGCTGGTAGAGTATTTCCTGCGTGCGGCCCACGCTGAACGCCGGGATGATCAAGCGGCCTTGCTGCTCCACGCACACGCGCTGCACGTGGCCCAGCAGCTCCTGCGCGGAGGCCGAGGCTTCCTTGTGGTCGCGGTCGCCGTAGGTGCTTTCGCAGATGATGACGTCCGCCTGCGGAAACGGTTTCGGGTCCGGCAGGAGGCGGTCCACATAGCGGCCCACGTCGCCGCTGAAGGTGATCCGCCGCACCCCTTCCCGGCTCGCCACGGTGAGGTGTACCGATGCGCTGCCCAGGATGTGCCCGGCATCGATGTAGGTGAGCGTTACACCGGGCAGCACCTCCACGGGTTTATCATACGGCACCAACCGGAACAGCTCCATCGCGGTGTCCACGTCGCCCGTGGTGTACAGCGGACCCACTTCCTCCATGGCCTTGCCCTGCTTCTTGGCACGCTTGGCATCGTAGCGGAAATCGTTCTCCTGGATGAACGCGCTGTCCGCCAGCAGGATCTCGCAGAGGTCGCGCGTGGCGGGCGTTGCGTAGATGGGACCGCGGTAACCCTCCGCCACCAACCGGGGAATGAGCCCACTGTGGTCGATGTGCGCATGGCTCAGCACCAGTGCATCAATGCTCTTGGGATCGAAGCCGAAGCGGCGGTTCAATGCATCACTGGCCGGGCCTTCGCCCTGGAACATGCCGCAATCCAGCAGCAGGCGTTTGCCGTCGGGCAGGTCCAAGAGGTGCTTGCTGCCGGTTACCATTCGGGCGGCACCGTGGAATGTGATGGACAAGGGCATGGTGAAGGGGATCGATGATTGCAATGACCGCAAGGTAGGGCAGCATTCGCGGACTATTCCCGCAGTGCAACCGAAGCGCCCGAAAACACAGGCGGCCCCGCGTGTATTACACGCACGGGGCCGCCACGGGTTGTCCTGGTTCCGACTACTTCACCGGTTGAGCACTCTGTACTTTTTGGATCTTCTGCTCCTTCTGATCCTTGCGCTTGTCCTGGGCGCGCTCCTTCATCTTCTCCTCCATGCCCTCCAGTTTGGTATACTGCTCCGGAGTAAGCACGGACTTCAACGCAGCCATGCGTGCCTCATGCAGCTTCATGCCCTCGCCCTTCACCTTTTCATCACCTTCCTTGCGCGTGGCTTGGAGGTCCTGCTGCTTTTGGGCGTATTCCATGTTGATGGATGCCACCTTGCTTTGCTGTGCCGCATCCAGGCCCAGTTGCTGGGTCATGCGGGCGGTTTGTGCCTTGGCCCGTTCTTCCGGTGTGCGTGCCGGCTTGTCCTGGGCCATCATTGCGCCTGCAACCAGCAGGGCCATTGAAAGACTGACGATCATCCTTTTCATGGGTGTTCCGCCTTAAGGCCGGCGCAGCCGTTTAAGTGTTGGGTTTTGACGGTTGAAAATTGCGACGGTTCAATGGAGTTTGCAACTTTTTCCTTCCCGCCTTGCTCAGTTTGTTCCGCTCCAGCAAGCCAAGGCCAACAGGCCCATGCATGCGCCCAATAGGAGCAATACCGTGCTGTTGCGTTCCGCCCATCGCAAGAAGGAAGTCCGTGCTGCATCCATGACGGTCCTCCTTTCAAGCATCGTGCCAATCATCGGAAGTGCGGTACCCCCTCCCAGGGTGTCCTGCGCATTCCCATCGCCGGACGCGTGGAATTAACTCCCCGCCCCAGGTCCTTGCAAGGAGTGGCCATTTCACTGAAGCTACCGAAGGACGTGGCATCCCGCCGGCACACCGGATCCCGGCACGATTTACGCGGCCCGTCCTTCAAAGCACTTGGCCATGGAAGCTGTAAAAAATAAGCGGAACAAACAGGGCTCACCGGTGCACGATGCGCCTTGGATCACCGACAAGGAGATGCCGCCCTTCGGCATGGGCCGGGCTGAGCTGGTCTATCCGGGTGAGGGTAGCCCGTTTGCATCCATCAGCGCAGAGAACGGACCCACGGGAGGGCCGCACCATCCGGGCACACCACCGCACCCGGCATCACCGCAGACGGAGGTGCCGCAAAACAAAGTGCATCCGGGCGCGGCGGCAACGGCGCCCCTGTTGCAAGCCCTTGCGGATTGTGCAACAGCTTGCGAACGGTGCGTAACCGCATGCCAAGGGATGAAGGAGCCGCACCGCTTTTCAGATTGCATGGCCACGGCAAAAGCCAGCGCCGACATTGCCATCGTGTTGCACAGTTGTGCTTCAGCCATGGAACGGAATTGCATGGTGATGATCGCGCTGGATCTTGCACCCGTTTGCGCCCGTGCATGCGAGGCTTGTGCATTGGAGTGCAGCAAACATCCCGGCATGGAATCCTGCGTGGCATGCGAACAGGCGTGCAGGACCTGTGCCGGGGCTTGCAGAACCTTCGCCCGGTGACCTCCTGTTAACCTTTGAACCCCTTCTCCCGCCCGGCGGTGAAGCGCGCACGCAACAGGTACACTACGCCACCGAGCGCAACGATGGCCAGGCCCATGCCCGTGTACAGCGGCTTGCTCCACAGCAGATTGAGGCAGAATGCGGCCGCCCCGATGATGTAGAGCGCGGGCAGCACGGGGTAGCCCCAGGCCCTGTACGGCCGGTCCGCTTTGGGTTCACGCTTGCGCAGCATGAACAGCCCGCCAATGGTGACGATGTAGAAGAGCAGCGAAGCGAACATGGTGTACTCCAACAGGTCGCCGTAGCGGCCGCTCAGGCAGAGCAGGGAGGCCCAGATGCATTGCACCCAAAGCGCAAAACCCGGAACCCCGGCCTTGTTCAGTTCGCCGGCACGGCGGAAGAAAAGACCGTCCTGCGCCATGGCGTAGTAAAGGCGTCCGCCGGATAGAATGATGCCGTTGTTGCAGCCGAAGGTGCTTACCATGATCAAACCGGCCATGATGAGCGCGCCTTTGTTGCCGAAGATCACTGCGGCCGCTGCCGCACCTACGCGGTCTGCTTCGGCGTGGGCGATGCCATCGTTGGGGAGCAGCGCCATGTATGCCACGTTGGCCAGCAGGTACAGCACGGTAACGATGCCCGTGCCCAGCACCAGGCTCAATGGAATGTTGCGCTGCGGCCGGTCGATCTCCCCGGCAATGAAGGTGACGTTGTTCCACGCATCACTGCTGAAAAGCGAACCCACCAAGGCCACGCCGAACGCGGAGGCCAGGGCGGCGCCGAAAAGCGGCGTCCAAGTTTCAGTGCCGTCCGCAGCGATGGAGGACCCGCGCGCCTGCCACCCGGCACTGAAATTGGCGGACAGCACGCCCGTGCCGGAAGCCACCCAGAGCCCCAGCACGATCAACGCCAACAGCGCAAGGATCTTGGCCATGGTGAAGCTGGTCTGCAGCGTTTTGCCGTTCTCCACGCCGCGCACGTTGAACGCCGTGAGCACCACAATGCTGGCAATGGCCAGCACCTGCGTGGCATTGATCTTCAAGAACCCCAGGTCCACCAGGATGTTGTCCGTGCCAAGTGCCGGGAAGAACACTGCCGTGTACTTCGCAAAGGCCACGGCCACCGCAGCGATCAGGCCGGTTTGGATCACGGTGAACACCGTCCAGCCGTACATGAATGCCGTAAGCTTACCGAAAGCGCGCTGGATGTACACATACTGTCCGCCCGCCTTGGGCATCATGCCCGCCAGCTCCCCGTAGGCCAGGGCTGCAAGCACCGTGAGCACGCCGGATACCACCCAGGCCAGCAGCACCCATGCAGGCGTACCGAGCTGGCGCATCATGTCCGCGCTTACTATGAAGATGCCGCTGCCGATCATGGAGCCGGCCACGAGCATCACGGCATCGAGCAGGCCAAGTGAACGTTTGAATCCGGTCATGGTGGAAGGAAGGGGCGGCAATGTAGGTTGCCCGTACCGGTCCTTTGGCCCTAAGAGCCTGTTCATAGTCACTGAAAAAAAAGTATGCGTGCCGAGCATGGCGTTCGATCCATTCGCTACATTGGCTCGCCAACCCCCAATAGTTCCGTGCCCGTGTGCCTGCTTCGAACCCTGCTCCTGCCCTGCTGCTTGCTATCCTTCCTGGCCGCGCGTGCCCAAACGGGAAAGCTCAAGGGCGTGGTCACTGATGCCGGCACCGGTGAAGCCATCATAGGTGCCGTGGTGAAGGTGATGGACATCCAAGGTGGAACCACCACCGACATCGACGGGCGGTTCGCGCTCACTGTGGACCGGCCCCCGCCCTTCACGCTCACGGTGGTGTACTTCGGCTACAGCAGCCAGAACGTGCCGATCACCAGCATGGAGCAGGAGGTAAAGGTGAAGTTGGTGCCAGACGCGGTGATGCTGGGCGATGCACAGGTGGTGCGCGAACGCATCAGCGACAAGCAGAAGCAGGCACCGCTCACGGTGGAAACGATGGACCTGCTGGCCATCAAGGAAGTGGCCGGCGGCGATTTTTACGAAGGCCTTGGCAACCTGAAGGGCGTGGACATGACCGCGGCCAGCTTTGGCTTCAAGGTGATCAACACGCGCGGCTTCAACAGCACCAGCCCGGTGCGCTCGCTGCAACTGATCGACGGCGTGGACAACCAAAGCCCGGGCCTCAACTTCTCCCTGGGGAATTTCCTTGGTGCAAGCGACCTCGACGTGATGAAAGTGGACGTGATCGCCGGGGCGAGCACCGCCTATTACGGGCCGGGCGCCTTCAACGGCGTGATCAACATGACCACCAAAAGCCCGTGGACCTTTCCGGGGTTGAGCGTGAGCGTGAAAGGCGGTGAGCGCAACATGCTGGAAGCTGCGGTGCGCTGGGCCGCCGTGATCGGCGATTCCGCATCCAAGCCCCGCTGGGCGTACAAGATCAATGCGTACGCCTTGCGCGCCGACGATTGGCCCGCCGAGAATTACGCCCCTACTTCCGACAGCCCCACGGGCGAAAGCAACCCCGGCGGCTATGATGCCGTGAACATTTACGGCGATGAGGATGTGAGCTTCAACAACAACTACGCCACCAGCAACACGGACCGAAAGGATTACCCCGGGCTTGGAAAATTCCTGCGCAACGGCTACAAGGAAAGCGACCTGGTGAACTACGGCACGCGCAACATGAAACTTGGCGGTTCCGTGCACTACCGCATCAATGACAGCCTGGAACTGATCGCCGCCAGCAACTTCAGCACCGGCAGCACGGTGTACCAGGGCGATAACCGCTACCAGCTCAAGGACATCAAATTCTTCCAGCACCGCCTGGAGGTCCACCAGGAAGGAAAATGGTTCGTTCGCGCCTACGTAACGCACGAGGATGCCGGACAGACCTACGACATCTACACCACTGCCCTGCGCCTGCAGGACGCCCAGGGGGAAACGAAAAATTGGAACACCGCCTACAACAAGCTCTGGGGACTGAGCAGCAATCCGAACTCCTGGATCTCCTCCATGGTGCTGGACATGCCCGGCTACATTCCACCCTCGCAGGCTGCGGCCCATGGATTAGACGCCACCACCTGGCCCATCTGGCAGGACCAGTTCATCCAGGACAACATTGGCATGTTCGACCACTTTCACCAACTGGTGATGGACTCCGTAAACTCCTTGAACAGCTTGACGCAGGGGCTGGTACCGTTCTATGTACCGGGCACCAGCCGGTTCAATGAAAAATTTGACGAGATCACCGGCAAGCGTTTCACTGAAGGCGGATCGCTTTTCTACGACAAGAGCATACTGGCGCACGCCATGGGCGAATACAAGTTCAAGCCAACCTTCGGCGATGTGACCGTTGGCGGCAACTTCAGGCAGTTCCTGCCCAACAGCGCCGGCACCATTTTCCGCGACACCGGCGACGTGCGCATCCGCAACAACGAGTTTGGCTTGTATGCCGGGCTGGAAAAGAAGTTCCTGGACAACAAGCTCACCGCCACCGCCACGGTGCGGATGGACAAGAACGAGAACTTCAAGGCGCTCTTCTCCCCTGCGCTCTCCCTCGTTTACGCCAAAACCACCGCGCATGTGTGGCGCATTGGGTTCAGCAGCGCCATCCGCAACCCCACGCTGGCAGACCAGTACCTCTACTACAACGTGGGCCGTGCCCTGTTGCTGGGCAATGTGGACGGCCAGTTCGAGGCG
>JAFDZY010000199.1 GCA_018266685.1 Bacteroidota bacterium | reverse complement strand
GCACTTAATCCGCCTCAGGCGGGCTCCTGCTACTTTCACACTCCGTCGATTGTTGGGATCCTTCCGATCCCGGCGCTCGGCTTAACCAGTAATGTCAATGATCTGCCGAGTGCCCAGCACTTAATCCGCCTCAGGCGGGCTCCTGCTACTTTCGTCATTCCATGAGTGAACACCTCAAAGCCCACGTGCCCGGCACCAGCTATTTCTGCACGCTCACTGTGGTGGGCTGGGCGGATGTGTTCACGCGGCGGCGTTGCGCGGAGGTGGTGCTGGAGAGTTTGGCCTATTGCCAAGCCAACAAGGGGCTTGAACTATTTGCGTATTGCCTGATGCCGAGCCACCTGCACATGATCGCACGGGTACAGGAAGGCCGCTTGTCGGATGTGCTGCGCGACTTCAAGAGCTACACGGCCAAGCGGATCTTGGAGCTGGTGATCACGGAGCCGGGCGAGAGCAGGCGGGAATGGATGTCGCGCCTTTTCAAGGAAGCCGCAGCTGGCACCAACCAGAACCAAGCCTACATGTTCTGGCAAAAGACCAATAGGCCCATCGAGATCGTCGGTCCTGGGATGTACGACCAAAAAGTGGCCTACATCCATAACAACCCGGTTGGGGAAGGCCTTGTTACCTTGCCGGAGCATTACGCCCACAGCAGTGCCCATCCGGAACGTGTGCTAAAAATGTTCGGTGATGAGAGTTGATACGGCCGGAGGCCAAGGTGAAAGAGGGCACTCGGCACAGCCGAGCGCCGGGAGGGGGCAGCGGGCCATGCGAGAGGACACTTACTCGCGAATCAACTCGGTGGATCTGGTACCGAAGCAAAAAACCTTGTAACACTTCTACAAAACCCAGTCAATTCACCCGTGATGCGTGACTTCGAGACCTCAGTTGCGAATGCAGTTAGATCCGGAGAAACGATTGATTACGCCGTAATTGCGGTGTATGATGCAGTTCATTTAGCACCGCAAGCCGTAACACTTAGTGCACGTGGGTCAGGTGGATTCTCACTTAATGTTTCTATACTTAACCCCGTTCATTAGTAAACTCATGGATCCTTGGGAAAAATGAATATTGAACAACTAAGTAAAATTCTACCGAAGCCGAGGCACCCGGTAGAGATACCGGAGCCGACTAATTGGGTAGAGGTTGACAACCACTATGGAACCATGCCAAGCGAGCTAAAGAAATTCGTCAATTTCTATGGCACTGGAAGCATTGATGGATTCATTTGGATACATAACCCAATTGCTAAGAATCCACACCTTAATTTTTTGGTCCAAGCAAAAATCATGCTCGAAGCCCTCCTTGAGACAAGTGAAAACAGTGGCGATTGTCCTTATCCAATTTTTCCAAAAACAGGTGGCTTGATTCCATTTGGAAAAACAGATAATGGCGATGGATTGTATTGGCTATCCAATGGACCATCGGACCAATGGAGTATTGTTGTAAATGCTGGTAGGGATGCTAAATTCGAGCGGTTTGAAATTGGACTGATTGAGCTTATTGGTGGATTGGTTAAGGGAAAATTAAGTTGTTCGATTTTCCCAGAAGACTTTCCTTCAGAACATCCTCAATTTCTCACTCAAGTGTGATGGTAGTGCGGTAGTGCGATGGATCATCACTTTTGGGCTATGCACTACCTCAAACCCTTGTTGGCAAATGAGTGGATCTGGGAAAACCGGCGAAACTCACGTTTCTGTACCATAGCTTCACAGCCGTGAAAGAGTGCTGGCCAACGATACAGGCTCCCGCAAGGGATGAAGGCGACGGCTTGGTACAACGGGTTTCCAGTGGATTGGCCCCACGCCGCCAACGACGGAGGCTATTATGGCGTGCAACGCAGAGAAAACATCGAAGGCGATTAGCTTGGCGCATCCGCAGCGAAAAGTTCACGCGGAGCGGCAATATCTATACACCCACCGGCGGTGTACAGCAGGACCTGGCCTACCAGTACGATCTCGGCGGCAACATCATCGGCATCCGCGACAAGGCCCCCGCGAACCACAGCTCGGAAGGGCCGGGCGACCTGCTGAAGCAGTTCAGCTACGATCCGCTTAAACGGTTGCTCACCGCCACCGGAAGGGAAAGCACCGCGCCCTCGGCCCTGCCGCTTTGGGATGCCGGTGTACGCGCCCACGACCATACGGCCACCAACACCTATACGCGGACCTACACCTACGACAAGGTGGGCAACGTGCTGCAGGAACAGCACACAGCCGATGGCCACCCGGCCAACAGCTTCACCAAGCAGTTCAACTACCACCCCACTGGTGCGCACAACCGCTTGGAGAGCTATGAGATGGGCGCGCTCACCTTCCCGCTCACCTACGATGCCAACGGCAACCAGCTAAAGGAGACCACCAGCCGCTTCCACCAATGGGACCATGCCGACCAGCTGAAGTACTTCATGGTGCAAGCTGGCGGAGCTCCGCCCAGTGTATGGGCACACTACTTCTACGACACGGCGGGCACCCGGGTAAAGAAGGTCGTGAGCAAGCCAGGCGGCATCCTGGAGGTTACCGTGTACATCGATGGCTTTTTTGAGGAGACCTACGTACAGACCGGTGGTGTCATCGATCCCGACCGGCACTACAATACCCTGCACGTGATGGATGGGCGGTCCAGGATCGCCACCATCCGCGTGGGCAATGATGTGGAGGATCCCACACCAGCCATCAAGTACAACTTGGAGGACCACTTGGGCACCTCAAGTGTGATGGTGGATTCCAGCGGGAACCTGATCAATCGCGAGGAGTACTACCCCCCTACTCTGGCGCGAGCGTCCTCCGCTCGTGCCGTCTACAGCCACTACCTTCACCACCATGAGCGAACGCTACAAGTTCGTGGAAGGCCATGCACACTTCATCACTTTTGCCGTGGTGGGTTGGGTGGATGTGTTCACCCGAAGGGAATATGCCGAGTTCCTGTTACAGAACTTGGCGTATTGCCGAAAGAACAAAGGCCTGCGGCTTTATGAGTTCGTGATCATGCCCAACCATCTGCACCTGATCGCGGCGACGGCCAACGGGAACTTAGGCGAGATCATGCGCGACTTCAAGACCTATACGAGCAAGGAACTGGTGAAGCTGATCGGCGCGAACCCGCGTGAAAGCCGGAAGGAATGGATGTTGCGGGTGTTCCGGGAGCATGGCGCGGCGAATCCACAGAACGTACACCATCAATTTTGGCAACAGAGCAATCGTCCGATCATCCTGGACAAGCCGGAACTCTTCGAGCAAAGGCGGGTCTATCTTCGCGAGAATCCCCTACGTGCGGGCTTGGTCAATGATGAATCGGCATACATGTGGAGCAGTGCAAATCCGCACTTGG
>JAFDZY010000198.1 GCA_018266685.1 Bacteroidota bacterium | reverse complement strand
GCGTGTGGAACGCCGCCACCCTGGCCAAGCGCCAGCTCGCGTACGACCACATCCAACGCTACCGCGACATTACGAACGCCAACGGGGTGGCGTACCTGTACCCCGCCACTTACCTCCGGGCCGAAAGGTGGCTCGATAATGTATAGTCAGATGAGAAGGAAGAGCTACAATTGTGTTATGGATGAACTGCGTAACATCGTTTCCGACCTCGAACGATTCGACGCAGATGATGACGACGAGATCGTGGTGATAGACAGCGCGGTCGTTGAGTGTCTCCGCCTTGGGTTGCCGCTGCTGGAAGCGAAGTACGGGCTGAGCAGCCAGGAGGCCGATATAGTGCGGGCCATCATCGCCGACCACGAATGAGCGAGCAGGACATCATGGAGCTGCTCGCCCACCCCATGGTGCGGCACATGGTGCGGCGATTAGCCAACCAGGAAGCGCGGAACGTGCTGCTGGCCAAGGAAGAGCCGCAAGCCCCGCGCGGGCATGTATCCATCGCCAAGGCGGCGGAGCTGCTGGGCTACGCCGAGCAGACCATCCGCCTCTATAAGAGCCAGGCCAAGCTGAGCGGGCATCGCGGCTGGGTCTCCCTTGAAAGCATCGACAGAATGAAACGCCGGACAGGCCGATGAACCAGGTGATCACCTTCTTCATCCTGCTCCTGTTCTGGTTGCTTTTACCGGACGAGGAGCGATGAACCTACTGTGCCTTCTCTTCGGCCATCGCTGGCGCTGGATGCGCTGCGACCGCTGCGGCACATGGCGCACAACGCCAAGCGCCGTGGCCATGCCCAAGCCCACCCGCCGGGTGCATGCCCTGAAGTGCTGGCCGGAGTACTACAGGGCAGTGGCCGCCGGTGAAAAGACCTTCGAGCTGCGGCAGAACGACCGCGACTACCGCGCGGGCGACCACCTGATCCTGTGCGCCTGGAACCCCATGGAGCAGCGTTACCTCGGCCCACGCACCACCTGCCAGGTCACCTATGTGCTGCCAGGCGGCATCTTCGGCCTGGCCGAAGGGTGGTGCATACTGGGGATAAAGCCCCTTACCAGCACCAAAGCGGCGGGTGCCCTGTTCCAATAGCTGCTTTAGCCATCGGGCATTTGCCAAGGGTTGCGAGCGTTGCAATTGTTGCGCTACCTTTGCCCAACAATGACGCGCCGCGAAGAAGTCTTCATGCTGTTTATGACCGGAGTGCTGTTGGCCTTCGGGTTCAATGGACAGGCACGTCAGCGCCAAACGGCCACGGCCAGGCAGGAGAAGGACCAGGCCGCGCGGGAGTTGCAAAGCTACTGGCAGGCCGTTGGCGGCTACATCAACGCAGCCATGCAAGAGCATGCCGCCAAGCAGCAAGGGGCACAAGCAGCCCGCTAAAAACCCACAGGGTGCGGCCTTGCGGGTGCAGCATGCCTCGCACCTGCATGTTGGCCCCATTCCGGACGCGGCCCAGCTCGAACACTACAATTCCATCGTTCCGGGAGCTGCGGACCGCATCATTGGCATGGCCGAAGCCCAGCAGAAGCACATGCACCGCCGCGAGCGGCGGGATCAGTGGATCGTTGTCGCTGGCATGGTCTTCGCCCTGTTCATCGCCAGTGCCATCATTGGCGTGGCCTACTACATGGTGGCGTCCGGCACCGACGGCATAGGGCAGGTGCTGTGGCCGCTGGCCACCGTGGCCAGTGTGGCCATCGGCGGCAAAGTGATCCACCGCCCGAAAGGGGACAGGGCCACGCGCATCTTGTGACATCTCGGGAGGCCCCGTTTGTTGATTCCTTGCCCCCCTCTGATTTGGAGCTGCCCGCCCCCTTGGCCGTTCTTTGGCCTTCATGGTGCATTTGGGGGTTGAGGGGCCGCTCGGCGATGATGCCGGGCGGCCCTGCCATATAGGGGAGCGCTGGGCCGCCACGGTGGACGGCCAGGCCGTGGCCTTCCTCCACGCCCACCGCGATGCCATCGGCTGGGCCATCAACGCGGCCTGCGTGCCACAGCGCCACCGCGATGATGTGCGGCAGGATGTGGCCGTGCGCATCATCCGGCGCTTCCGCAACCGGGGGCCGCTGGCCCCCGGCGGCCACGCCAGCTTCGCCATCACCGTGGCCCGAAATGCCTGCATCGACTTCTTCAGGCGCACCGGGCGGGAGCGCCCCGCCGCCGACCCGGCCATCTACGACCGGGTGCCCGACGATGCCCCGCTGCCCTACGAGCGCATGGACCGCCTGCAAGGGCACGAGCGCCTGCACGAGGCCATCGCCAGCCTTACGCCGCTGAAGCGCTACGTGGTGCGCCAGGTGCTGGCCGGCCGCAGCCTGGTGGACCTGGCCCACGAGCTGGAGCGCAGCCATGGCAGCCTGAAGACCCTGCACCATCGCGCCGTGCTCGACCTTAGAAAGCGATTGCAATGCCGGTGAAACGCCACGCCGAATGGGCCGACCTGTTGGCCTTTTGGCTGGCGGCCATGGGCTTCGCCACCGGCATCCTCCTACTGGCCCTGTGCGGCTGCGGCACTATTTGACCCAATGGCAAGAGACCCCGAACTCATCAAGCTGCGCGACCGGCGCATCCGCGAGGTGTTTGAGCGCATGCGCAGCAAGCGCGTGGCGGGCAAGCGCGTGTACACCACCGAGTACATCCTGCACCACATCAGCACCGAGCACGTCTTCATCAGCACCAAGGTGATCGAGCGGGTGGTGTACGGGAAGTAAGCTACGGGCCCACCACCGGCTCCAGCGGCGGCTCCGCCCAGTTCCACTGCGGCGCGGCCCCATTGTCAATGATCACGCACCTGTACGTTTGCCGGTAGAAGTAGCAGAAGGGCGGTGCCTCCGCCCGGCTCAGCTCCGTGCGTGTGAGCGGCATGAAGTGCGTGCCCTGGGCGCAATGCAGCGCCTGGTGGAGCTGGCGAAGCATGGCCACGAACTCCAGGGCGCGGCGCTGGCCCAGGCTGCGGTCGTCGGTGTCCTGCACCGTTTCGTGCAGCAGGTACACGCCGATGTCCATGGTGAGCTGCTGCACGCGGTCGCCCAGGTCCTGCACCTCGGCGGCGCGGAACTCCAGGAACACCGCCGGGGCACGGAAGGGCATCCAGTTGCCATCGGTGCCGATGAACTGCTCCTGTCCGCAGTACAGGTCCACGTGCTTGATGGCGGGCACCTTGGCGCGGATCAGCGCGGCCAGTTCCTTGTAGGCTTCGCCCCAGTCCTGGCTTAGCGGGTCCAGGTTGGTATCGGCGGGGAGGAAGGGTACTTCGATGGGCATGGTCAACGATTGGCTGCCTCTGCGATGGTGCGGAGGATGGTCTTACGCATGGTTTGGCGCAGTTCGTAGCTATTGCCCATGAACTGGCGGCGGGGGATCACCGTGTGCATGTGTCGCGTGTATGCACCCACGGTGCTTGGCCCCACCCGCACCCGCTTACCACGCTTGGTGCGGCGCAGGTGGGCGCGCCGGTCGAAGCCCCGTACACTTACGGTCTTGCTGATGGTGCCGCCTTCGTTGTGTATCTGTGCGTAGGGTACATGGGGGCCACCCGCGATCACTTGGATGTTGTTCCAATCAAATCGGACCAAGCGCACGCTGTTGCGCAGCAGGCCGTGGTTGTATAGGATGGTGTGCGGCTTTTCCTTGCCGCTCTTGGTGCGCGGCGGCCTGGCCCGTGGCTTCCATGGCACAAAGGCGCGATCGGTGAACCCCCCTTTCTTGAAGCTATCGCGGAAATGGTTTTCCGCATCCTGGCCGATGCGCTTTGGGATCTTTGTATAGAGGTCGTTCCGCATCCTATGGAGGCGGTCGTTCAGGTTCTTGATCCCGTAGACTGGCATTGTATCACTATATTTGTCGGCAGAACGCTCGATGGTGTGCCCCTGCGCTGCAATGGCTTACGACGGCTATGCTTCGGCATTGTGAAACGTCAAGAACATCACCGGGCGTTCTTCTTTAACAGATTCCCCAGGCGGTGGCCGTTCACTTGCTTGGCACCCTTGGCCTCATACCACGTTATGATACGCATGGAAGGCTCGGACCTGGCCTGTAAGGTGGCCTCGGTCTCCACGACAATGGTTCTACCCTGGTAGTACCTGATGTACTTGTAGCGTGCAGACCCAGGGGTGTCCTGCTTGGAGCTGCCGAGGAGCCATACCTCATCGGGTTCCTTCAGGATGTCTGGAAGGGTATGCGCAATCTTCCATCTGCCACCAGTGCGATACTCGCGTTTGAACTGCTTGTGGTTCGGGTCCGTGTGGCGGTCGAAGCTGTCCCTTGGCAGTTTCCATGCCCTGCCCGCGTAGTCATTGAACACCGCTGACTCCTGCCCCGGCAAAGGGAACAGAATGTTTTCTGCATCGCCTCTGGTGAGCGCACCATTGGGCATGGCAGGAAGTGGCCGGGCACTTATGGCACTGTACTTCTGCTTGCGCCACAGGCGGCCATAGTTTTCCTTCAGGCCCATTGCTTGGTCCAGGTGACCCTTGTTGTAGGATGCGCTGAGCTTGAACACTTCGCCGAGGCGTGCGCGGTTGATCGCGAATCCGTCGCTGCGCATCCTGTCCATCTCGCCGGTCTTTATGAATTCCTCGGCCTTGCGTTTGTCCTTCGGCTCCGCCACATTGCTTGTGTTCCGCTCCAGCGGGGTGACGGTGCAACGGCAGTGCCAGCCGTTGGGGGGGTATATCGTGTTCCAGATGGCGTCGTTGTGTTCAAATATCTTGCCGTTAAGGAGCTGATGGGATTCGCGCACCCGTCCGTCCTCCATGGTGTCGTATCGCCACAGCGGAAGCGCATCCACGCGGTCCTTCATGCTGTAGTACCGGCTGGCCTGCATGCCGCTGTTCACGGCATTGGCGTACTCGGTATGGCGGTAGTTCTCGAATTTGCCGAATTTCTTGCTCTGTATAACCCGCCGCTTGAAGTCATTGAAGCCCTTGGATGTTCGCGCGATCTCGTTCATCTCGCGGGCCATGTACTGCGTCTTCATCCCTGCGAATTGGTAGATATTGGCCTCCATCACGGTGTGCGCAACGGCATCAACAGCGTCAGGGTCCACTGGCCGTGGACCCGTCCAGCCCTTGTTCAGACCGCTCTTCAATGATTCTGCCGTGTGGCTGAAGTAGTGCTGGCTGAACAGGCCGCCGCTGTCCTCGATCTCGCGCAGCACTTGGTCTGCCTCCTCTTCGCTCAGCGGGGTGAGTCCGGCGGTGGCATGGATGTCCGGCATGCGGCTTTCGCCGCAGATACCGCATTTGCCCAGCTCGTTGCGCGGCCAGCTTGCCGTTACACCATCCTCCTCATCCTCCTCCCCGCCATCCTCTTCGGCAGGTTTGGGCGGTTTCCCTCCGCCCTGCCTGCCCGTTCTGTTCGGCTCTTCGGTAGGCTTGGGTTTGTGGATGGTCTGTTTGATGCCGTTGAGCATCTCGTCAATACGCTCGTCCGTCACTTTAGGGAAAGCCACCTTAATGATCGGCCGCGCGACGGATTCGGGAATCTCCCCGCTTGCGACCTGGGTGATCAGCTGGAGCAAGCTCGCGACTTGCGCGCCGTTAAGTGCTGTGTCCTGCACGTTGGCGACCGCTCCCTCCTCAACTTGCGGGCTCGGATCTTCCGGGTCAGTTGCGCCCAGCTCGCCGGGCATGCGCCTTGGCCCCAGGATCTTGATGCCCGTGCGTTCCTCCACGTGCTTGGGATCGATGTCGAACACCATGCCCAGTTTGCTAACCGCGTCCACCAGCTCCATCGGCCCCAGGTCCTGGAGCGCATCCCACTCGAAGCGCACGCCCTGCAAGGGGTAGCCTAAGTTGATGAGGCGCGGGAATAGGTCGTTGTTGATGATGTAGGCCGCGCTGGCCTTGTCGGCCTGGTGGCGGTCCTCGGCCACGCCTTGCAGCACCTTCAGGCTGCCGTAGGTGCCGCTGGCATCCTTGTTGTCGCTGGTGCCGTCCTGCCCCAGGATGCGCTTGCTGATCTCGGAGTTCATCCGGCTGATGAGCTCGTCGAACACCTTATGCGCATCGGTGCCGGGCGTGGGCATGATCTGGATCTCCTCGTCGCCCTCGATCACGCCGTAGGCGCTGCTGAGCATGTTCTGCATCATGGCTTCAAGCTGCTTGAAGCGGCGCACGTCGCGGCTGTTGGTCTTCACCCAGCGCGGGGGGATGCCGTACTTATGCACGTAGTCGCTCCAGGAGCCGACGGCGTACTTCTTCACGATGGCCACCGGGGCCACGCTGGCCAGCAGGCCGAGGTCTTCGGCGCGGCCCACTTCAATGAGGTAGCTGTTCAGCGGCGGCTGGCGGAAGGCGTAGCCGCTTTCCTCGCCCTGGCGGCGCACCACCATGCCGCTCCAGGGCAGCACGTTGCGCGGGTCTATCCGGTGTACGTCCATCAGTTCGCCAGGCTTGGCCATGGCTCCCAGCTCTATAAGGGTGTGGCCCCGGAAGGCGGCCTCGGCGGTGTAGCGCAGGAAGTCCTCGAACCACTGCTGTTGCAGCAGGGGCAGCAGGTCGGGCTTCGGCTCGCCGCCCTGCACTAAGCGGAAGCGGCTGCGCTGCACGCGCAGCACGCGGCTCTCCATGGTGCTGGCCAGGTGCGCGTCCACCAGGATGCTGTCGTAGAGGTCCATCAGGCGGGTGCGGTCGGGCCGCAGCACGTTGGTGGCCATGTTGTAGGCCACCTGCCAGTCCTGCATGTCCACGCTGCGGTGCGGCATCACCCACCGCTCCAGGTCGGGCATGCGGTCGCTTTGGCGCTGTGCGGGTTGCTGCGGCGCGAAGGCTGCCCGCAGGCGTTGGATGAGGCCGGGACGGTGCTCGTTCATTTTCGCGGTCTTTTCAAAATCTTCGATTTGCGGGCCTCAAACTGCTCGGGTGGTACCCATGTACCGAAAATGAATTACACCGGGAAGTTCAACACGCTTAAACGGGTTCTCGCAGGTGTTTCAAAGTGCCTTGTTAGAAGTAGTGGCCCTTAACCTGCTGCCCACCCCCGAATCGGGCGGTCCCGGCATTGTTGTCCTCGGGTACCGCCGGGGGGAAGTCTGGAGCCTCCTTTCCGGCGGCCACCCGGTCCAGCCAGGCGAGGGTTTCATCGTGGTCCTCCTTCACCACCTCCGGCACCTTGCGTGGGTTGATGCGCCTATATAAGAGGTATACGAACACGTTGAGCACGTGCAGCACCAGCAGGGAGCTGCGGGCGGTGCCCGTGGCGGCGAAGAGGGTG
>JAFDZY010000197.1 GCA_018266685.1 Bacteroidota bacterium | reverse complement strand
TCTCCCGGCCGTCCTCCACATGCCACGGGACCCTGCCGCTCACTGGAATTGATCAGTAGGCCAGCAGATGAACTATACCGCAGGGTCCGCTAACGGTTGGAAGTACATGAGGGCGAGACCCTGCGTGAGTAATAGACAGCAGTTGCACCAAGGCTTTTGATCCATTGGCGCACGGCATGTGAACTCTTTGTCGAATTCCTCCCATTGGCTTCCACAGCGGTCTCCCGGCCGTCCTCCACATGCCACGGGACCCTGCCGCTCACTGGAATTGATCAGTAGGTCAGCGGATGAATTCTGCCGCAGGGTCCGCTAACGGTTGGAAGTACATGAGGGCGAGACCCTGCGTGAGTAATAAATGAATTCTGAATTCTGCCGCAGGGTCCGCTAACGGCTGGAAGTGCTTGAGGGCGAGACCCTGCGTGAGTATTAGATCCGCGCCACCAACTGTATTAAATCAATCAGGCCGATCAGCAACACTTCAGCTCTCCCTGCACCCAGTCCATGGCTTCAGCCTCTGATGCAAACACGCGCTTGGCCACGTTGGTGGGGTGATGCGCGAAATAAAGTTTGATCATGGCATCCATCGCTGGATCTTCCGCCACGAAGGCCACCAACCGCGTCCGTTCAGCCACCTCGCAGGGTTCGTAATGGTTCATGTCGAGCAAGGATGTCCCGAATTCCGAGCCTTCAGGGAAAATGGTTACCACGGCATGGGGAACGCCGCCTGGCAGGGACATCCGCGCTTGCAGGTTGCCTTGCGCACTGGCACGGTCCACCTTGGCGCCTGGTTTATAGCGGCAAATGATGAGTTCCGGGCTGACGCGCAAAATGACGGCACTGCCGGTTTCCACATACTGGAGCATGGGATTCATGGCTGCCAAATTATACAAGTGGCGCCGACCGGCAAATGGCCCTTATCACTGCAAGCAGCCCAAAAAGCCGGGGTGAAAACACCGTTTCAGATTGCGGAACAGATGGAGGCTGGCCCGGGAAATTTCCTCGGAAGTCCATTGGAGGATATTTTCCCCTATTGCTTCAGTACGCGGGTGTGCCAGCGATAACCGCCTTGTTCCACGGTTACCACGTACATGCCCCGGACCAAGGAACCGCCGAGGTCATGTGCAAAGTTGTTGATGTCCACCACGCGCCCGCTCGGATCTTGGATTACCACGCGCACCGGCATGCCGGGGTTCAGGCCTGCAATGCTGAAAGTGCTGGTGAACGGTGACGGCCAGGCCGACAGTTCGGGCATTGCCACCGGAGGGTAGATGCCCGCTGACCCGGTCGGGGCAATCCGCGCTACCGCCAACTCCGGAACCGTTGTATCCAGCACGAAGGGCCCGAACTGAAAAGTATCCCGCACCTGGACTGCCAGATGGCAGATACCATTGGGTAGAACGGAAAGTCCTTGCGGCACGTCCATATCAGCACTGCCGCCATGTACTTCCCATTGCGGCATGCCGTTGCTGGCCATGGCCAGCACGGTTACCGCCCGGTCCTGGATAGTACCTGCTTCGGTCACCACGCCGTTGCCCCAATCCACCATGCCGTTTGTAGTGCCCAGCAGCAGGGCATCACCATTGCCGCTCACCCCAAGCGAGGCATTTCCCGCCAAGCTGAATTGGCCAGTGAACGGTGCCCCTTGCGGCGGTTGGAATCCCCACTGGAATAAGCCCGTGCTATCTAAGCGTGCCAGAAAGCAGGTGCTATTCCACTCCGGCCCATGAAAGTGCAGGTTGCCGAAGGTGAGGCTGTCGAAAGGCGATCCGGCCAAGTAGGCGTGCCCGCTTGCATCAGCCGCCACCAGTGGTCGTTGAAAGGTGACGTCATCGGCGCTGGACAACCATTGCGCACTGCCGTCCTGCTGCATGCGCAGCACGAACATGCGGTAGGTGGTGCCCATGGGAAAGAACGTACCGTTCACCGTAATACCCGGATCGCCGGTGGCACCGGACACATAGAGGCCTCCCCACGGGTCGAAGCTGATGGCACCAATGGTCTTGGCATTTTCCAACGGGCGCGTTTCCACATCATTGCCTTCGTCATCCAACCGCTTGATGTCCGCACGAAGGAAATCGCAGGTAGCATACCACGCTCGTCCGATCTGGTCAAAAGTGATGGACTGGACATCGGTTCCCTGGGGGTCGGGCGGAGCAATGTTCCGCTGCCACAGCAGGCCACCATCAATGTCCAAGGCCAGCAGGAACGTCTCGGGGAACTCATTTCCATTCACTGCCGGGATCAGGCCTCCATTGCCGAGGTGTACTTGGCGGAAAAAGCGTCCACCCAGGACCAGGCGCCCGTTGGCATCAGCGGCCATGGCCTGAAGGAGCACGCTATCGCCCAGCTCTATGCTCCAGGCAACGGCACCTTGCGCATCCCGCTGTTCCACCACGGCAGTGCCATACACCGGCGAACCGTAGAGGTAGCTAAGCGTGGACGTCCTTGCCACGTACACATGACCGTCATCCGCTGCACACACCAAATGCTGCGGCAGTTCAGGATTGATGTTGAAGCCAAGGGGGCTGCCGGTGAGCCATTGCACGGTTTGGGCATGTGCCCCGAGCAAGGAAAAACCGGTGAAGATCAATAACGCGGGCGTGCGCATGCGGTGGGTTTGACTGATGACACGATCTTCCGGCCCAACGTTGCACGGAGGTTCAACTTTTCTGCAATGGATCTACAAGTCCTTCCGGTGCCAAAGTCCAGCAATCCCGGCATGGCCTGCATGCCGCAATGATTGAACGCCAGCGCGCGAATTCGCTTAAGGGAACCTTTGCTCGAACGCACGGGAGTTTATTGGTCAGACAGCAGTTGCATCAAGGCTTTTGATCCATTTGCGCATTGCATTTGAACTCTTTGGCGAATTGATCCCTTTCGCTTAAGCAGCGGTCTCCCGGCCGTCACCGACATGCTACTGTGCCTTGCCGGGGACCCTGCGCTTCAATGGATTGATTAGTGAATCAGAAGATGAACTATGCCGAAGAGTCCGCTAATGGCTGGAAGTGCGTGTGGGCGAGACCTTGCGTGAGTAATAAACCACGCCGTGCGTTCCCGTGAAATAAGCGGCAGCCCGCCTGCCTGAAGCATGGTGACATACAGCATTTGACACATCGTGCCTGCGTGGTTTCCGCGAAGTCTCCGGACTTCGCTCAACACAGCCCAGCTTTGGGTTGATCCAGGTCACGGATTGCAGATCCGCACCAAAAACTGTATGGTAGGTATTGAGCTATCGTGACCATCCTGTTCATCCCGTACAAAAGGTTCATTCCATCCTGTCCAACCCCGCATACATTCGCACCCCATGCGCATCCATCCTTTCCTTGCCCCCCTGCTGTTCCTGGCCGCCTGCAGCCATCCGGAAAACCCCAAAACCGCCACCGCCCTGCCCCTGCCGGACCTGTTGGCCAGCCATGTGGACAGCACGGTGAACCCCGGGGACAACTTCTTCCTCTTTGCCAACGGGGCCTGGCTGAAGGCCAACCCCATCCCTGCATCGGAATCCGGCTGGGGCATCGGCAACCTGGTGGTGGAAGAACTGCGCACCAAGATCCGCACCATCAATGAGGAGGCCGCCAAGGCGCATGCACCGGTCGGCAGCGACCAGCAGAAGATCGGTGATTACTGGACCACCGGCATGGACAGCGCGAAGGCGGACCGCTTAGGCACCGCGCCGCTGAACGAACTGCTGCGGCAGATAGACGGCATCACCAACGCCCAGCAGGCCTTTGCCGTTGCCGGAGTGCTGAACCGCGCCGGGGCGGACGTACTGTACGGAGGCGGCGTGGAACAGGACCCCAAGATCAGCACGGTGATGGCCGTAAACTTGGGCCAGGGCGGCCTGGGGCTGCCGGACCGCGACTACTACTTCAACACCGAGGCCGGCGTGGCCAAGAACCGCGCCGCATACCCTGGCCACATTGCGCACATGCTGATGTTCCTGGGGCAGGACAGCGCCACGGCATCCAAGGCAGGGGCGGCCGTGTTTGCCTTTGAAACGGAACTGGCACGCAACAGCCGCACGCTGGACCAGCTGCGCGACCCCTGGGCCAACTACAACAAAATGGCCGTGGACGGCAAGCTGAAGGCCACCACGCCACACCTGGACTGGCGGACCCTGCTGGACAGCTACGGGCTGGCCCAATGCGACACGGTGATCGTGGGCCAGCCGGAATTCCTTGTTGCGGTGGACGCGCTCCTGCATCGCACCCCGGCCGCCACCGTAAAGGACTATTACCGCTTCCACCTGCTCAGCGCCTTTGCGCACACCCTCAGCGGGCCCATCAACAGGGAATCATTCAGTTTCTACGGCACCCGGCTGAACGGCCAGCAACAGCAACGCCCCCGGTGGAAACGCGTGCTGGACAGCGAAGGCCGCGACATTGGCATGGTGGTGGGCAAAGTGTTCGTGAAGGACTACTTCCCCCAGCGCAGCAAGCAGCGCTACACCAACCTTGTGGAAGCCGTGCGAAGCACCTACCGCGACCGCATCAACAAGCTTGACTGGATGAGCGCCGCCACCAAGGAAAAGGCCCTGGCCAAACTGAACGCCATCACCGCCAAGGTGGGCTACCCCGACCAGTGGAAGGACTACGGCACCCTGCGGGCGGACACCGCGAGCTATGCGGCCAACGTGCTTGCAGCCAACCGCTGGCACTTTGACGACCAGGTGGCCAAGTGGGGCAAGCCCGTGGACCGCACCGAATGGGACATGACCCCGCAGACCTACAACGCCTACTACAACCCCAGCAACAATGAGATCGTGCTGCCTGCGGGCATCTTCCTCCTGCCCGGCCTGCCGGACTCCTTGGCGGATGATGCGCTGGTATACGGCTATGCCGCCGCCAGCACCATCGGGCATGAGATCACCCACGGCTTTGATGACGAAGGCCGCCAGTACGATGCCAGCGGCAACCTGGTATCCTGGTGGACCCCGGAAGACAGTGCGCGCTTCACCCAACGGGCCGAGGTGATGGCCAAGCAGTTCGATGCCTACGAGCCCATCCCCGGCATCCACATCAACGGACACGCCACACTGGGCGAAAACATCGCGGATTTCGGCGGAATAGAACTGGGCCTGGATGCCTTCAGGAAAACCGACCAGTACAAGCAGGGCGCAAAGATCGCCGGGTACACGCCGCTGCAGCGCTACTTTCTGGGCTATGCACTGGGCTGGCTGCACCAGCAGAAAGAGGAAAGCCTGCGCAGCCGCCTGCTCAGCGATGTGCACAGCCCCGCCCAGTGGCGCGTGAACGGCCCCTTTGCCAACGTGCCGGAGTTCTACGAAGCCTTCCACATCAAGGAAGGCCAGCCCATGTGGCGGGCAGACAGCGTGCGGGTGAAGATCTGGTGAGGGCGTTGCGCGGAAAGGCAGGGGCTGCAATCACTTCCGCCCTACTTCCCGATGCAGAACTTGCTAAAGATGCTGCCCAGCAGGTCGTCGGCGGTGATCTTGCCGGTGATCTCGCCCAAGTGGTACTGTGCCTGGCGCAGGTCGGTGGCCAGCAGTTCGCCGCTGATGCCCTGCACCACGCCCTCCTTGGCGGAAAGCAGCGCGGAGCGGGCCTTGGTGAGGGCTTCCACGTGGCGCACGTTGGTGACCACCACGTCGCTTTCGCGCGTGTCCAGCGCATGCACGTGCTCCATGAAGCGCATCCGCAGCGCGTCCAGGCCCTTTCCATGCTTGGCTGAAATGTGCAACACCCCGCGCCGGGCCGGCACTTCCGTAGCCGGGGCCAGGTCGCTCTTGTTGAGCACAGGCAGGATCACGGGGCCTTTGCCGATGCGCTTGCGCAGCATTTCGGCCTGTGTGCGGAAGGCCCCTTCGCTCAAGGTGGCGGCATCGCCAAGCAGCACCACAATGCTGGCTTCCGCCGCTTTCTTGTAACTGCGCTCGATGCCGAGCTTCTCCACGGTGTCCTGCGTGTGGCGGATCCCCGCTGTATCGATGAAGCGGAACTGCACGCCTGCCAGGTTGATCACCTCCTCCACCGTGTCGCGCGTGGTGCCCGGCACATCGCTCACAATGGCACGATCCTCCTCCAGCAGGGCGTTCAGCAGGGTGCTCTTGCCGCTGTTCGGTGCGCCCACGATGGCTACAGGCACGCCTTGTTTCACGGCATTGCCGTACTTAAAGCTGGTGATCAGCCGGTCGCAGGCGGCCATGATCTCGTCCAGCAGGCGGGTAAGCTCCGCTCGATCCGCAAATTGCACGTCCTCCTCGCCGAAATCGAGTTCCAGTTCCACCAGGGCGCTAAGGCTGATCAGGTGGTCGCGCAGCTCGTCGATCTGCTTGCTGTAGCCGCCGCGCAGCTGTTGCAGGGCCAGCTTGTGCGCGGCACGGCTGCCGCTGGCAATGAGGTCCGCAACTGCTTCGGCCTGGCTGAGGTCCAGCTTCTTGTTCAGGTAGGCCCGTTGGGTGAACTCGCCGGGGCGGGCCAAGCGCGCACCGGCCGCCACCAAGGCCTCCAACAAGCGCTGCTGAATATAGGGCGAGCCATGCACGCTAATCTCGGCCACGTCTTCGCCGGTGTAGCTGTGCGGGCCGGGGAAAAAGGTGAGCAAGCCTTCATCCACGGGGCCGTCAGCATCACGCAGCCGCACAAACACGGCCTCGCGCGGCTCCGGCGTGAGCAGCATGGACGGGGCCACGGCGTGCATCACCCGCAGCGTGTCCGGCCCGCTGATGCGCACCACGGCAATGGCCCCGGTGCCCGGGGCGGTGCTGAGCGCAGCAATGGTATCGGCCTCGAACATGGCCGCAAAGGTGCGAACGCAACAGGCATCCTGACCAACCTCAGCACCATCCGCACGTTCCAGCTGACCTTTGCGGCACCATGAAGACCCCCGAACGCGCCGCATTCGATGCCCTGCCCCACCCCACCGTGGTGGTGGTGGGCGGCGGCTTTGCCGGACTGGAGCTGATCAAACGCTTGGCCGGAAAGCCGTTCAAGGTGATCCTGCTGGACAAGAACAACTACCACTGCTTCCAACCCCTGCTGTACCAGGTGGCCACGGGCAGCTTGGGTGCGGACAACATTGCGCACCCCTTCCGCCGCACCGTGGGCCCCATGCCCAACGTGATCTACCGCATGGGCGAGGTGTTGCGGGTGCTGCCGGAGGAAAACTGCGTGGAGACCGACCATGGGAAGGTAGCCTACGACCACTTGGTGCTGGCCACCGGCACGGTGACGAACTTCTTCGGCAACCAGCGCATTGCCCACGAGGCCATGCAGCTCAAAAGCATCGGGCAAGCCTTGGACATCCGCAGCGATTTCCTGCAAGAATTTGAGGCGGCCGTGTACCTGGAGGATGAACATGCCCAGCGCCAGCGGCTCAACTTCGTGATCGTGGGCGGTGGTCCTTCGGGCGTAGAGCTGGCCGGGGCCTTGGCGGAGATCCGCAAGACCATCCTCAAGCACGAGTTCCGCGAGGTGGAGAACCAGCGCATGCAGATCCACTTGGTGGACGGCGGTAATGAAGTACTGGGCAGTTTTTCGACGCAGGCACAACAGCGCGCACTGAAGTACTTGCAGGAATTGGGCGTGGTAGTTGAGTTCGGTGCGAGGGTCACGGAATACGACGGCGACACCCTTCGTTTCCAGGACGGGCGCACGCTGCACAGCACCACGGTGATCTGGACGGCCGGTGTGAAAGGCGCGCCGGTACCGGGATTGGAGAACTCTTTGGAGGAACGGCCCGCACGCTACAAAGTGGATGCGTTCAACCGCGTGGCCGACACGGCCAACATCTACGCGGTAGGCGACATTGCCTTGGACATGTCCGATCCTGCTTGGCCCAAAGGGCATCCGCAAGTGGCGCCGGTGGCCATCCAACAGGCCACGCACCTGGCGAAGAACCTGTTACGGAAGTCCAACGCCGCGTGGGCGCCCTTCAAATACCGGGACAAAGGCTCCATGGCCACCATTGGACGCTACAAGGCCGTGGTGGACCTGGGCAAACTAAAATTTGGTGGCCCAGTGGCCTGGTTCACCTGGCTGTTCGTCCACCTGATGAGCATTGTGGGCTTCCGCAGCCGCGTGATGGTGCTGACCCATTGGGCGTGGAAATACCTGAGCTGGAAGAACACCATCCGGCTGATCATCCGGCCGTATGTGCGGAAGGAATACAAGGTGGCGGAACCGGTTGCGGAGAAGGCGGGTTGAATGCGAAAGTGAAGAAGCGATGAAGTGAAGAACGGGTCCGCAGAGGCGATCCGGGTGATCGGGTCCACCGCACCCTGCGGCCGCGGCTTCCATTCGCATTCAAAACCACGGCTGGCCCAGGTCGTTGGTTCACATGCCATCCGAACGGACTTTGCCTATCCGTGTCGATCCGCGTGCATCCGTGGTTCAATCCGGTGGAAGGATGCGCCGCCAGGCGCGGGTCCATTTCCCGGATGCAGAAACGGGTGCGCTGCCGGTGTAGCTTCGCGCCCCTTTTTCCCATGGACCGGCGGCTGCTCATTCTCTTTCTCACCATCTTCATCGACCTGATGGGTTTCGGGGTGTTCATCCCCGTGATCCCCATCTACGCCCGCGACCTACATGCATCCGACGCGCTGGTGGGCGACCTCGGTGCCGTGTTCTCCTTAGCCATGTTCATCTGCACACCGGTGTGGGGCAGCCTGAGCGACCGCTACGGCCGTAAGCCCGTGATCATGGCGGCCATTGGCCTCTCCGCGTTGAGCTATGTGCTCTTTGCCCACGCCACCACGCTGTTCCTGCTGGTGCTTAGCCGCGTGCTCACCGGCATCGGCTCCGGCAACATCACTGCGGCACAGGCCTACATCACCGACATCACCCCGCCGCAAGGGCGTGCCAAGGCCATGGGCATCATCGGGGCGGCGTTCGGCCTGGGCTTCATCTTCGGCCCGCCCATGGGCAGCTTCATCTTCGCGCAGTTCGGCGTGGAATGGGTGGGCTACTTAGCTGCGGCATTGTGCCTGTTGAACCTGGTGGCGGTGCAGGCCTTCCTGCCCGAATCCCTGACCGAGAAGGATGGTGCACGCAAAGTGCGCGTGAAGCCGTTCACCGGGGCGTACCGTGCGCTAAAGGACCTTCGTTTCCGGGACCTCTACGTGGTCAGCTTCATCTTCATTACCGCCTTCAGCATGATGCAGATGACCATCGCCCTGCTGTGGATCGACAACTATGGCCTGAACGAAAAGCAGATCGGGCTGATGTTCGCCGCCGTGGGCGTGGCCTCCGCCATTGTGCAGGGCGG
>JAFDZY010000196.1 GCA_018266685.1 Bacteroidota bacterium | reverse complement strand
TACCAGCTGGACACCATGCTGAACGTGCTGTGCGACCAAGTGGCCGTGGACGGCGCGGAGGATGGCAGCTATTACATGCTGAACCGCGTAAAGGCCACGCCCGATGGCGGCACTCTGCTCATGGGTTCCAAAATGAACGTGAATACCCAATCGCTGCCGCAGCCTTGGATCATGAAGATCGCACCCTGGGATTGCCAGAGCGGCATTGGAGAGCATGAGGCCGAAAGCACCGCCACCGTGTGGCCCAATCCGGGCAGCACGGGGTTCACGGCCTTTGTGAACGGCCCGGTGGTGGCACGGGGCACGCTGGAGCTCTACAATGCACAGGGCCAACTGGCCACAAGCACGGACGTGCTGCAAAGCAGCGCCACCGTGAACGCCACCAACCTTGCCCCTGGCGTGTACCTGTACCGCATCACCGATGGCCAGGGCGCCCTGCGCGCCACGGGTCGGTGGGTGAAGGAATAAGCCACGCAACCTACAAACCGATCAACGGGGCCGTTCCGCAAGGGCGGCCCCGGTTGTTTTCGGCGCTCTGCCCTCACAGCGTGCCCTCCCCTGCTTCGCCATCACGCACTCCGCCCCGCGCAAAGGGTTCGCGCCACCAGCCGGAGCGGCGCACGTGCAACAAGGCACTGTACACAAATGCGCCAATGAGCGTGCCAGTGGCAATGGCCGTAAGGATGAAGAGCAGTTCCAGGATGCTGCCGCCGGTGCCCAGCCCGCCGTTGGCCATGGAGGTAACGCTGACCAAACCGAAGGAACCCGGTGCCAGCAGCCAAAAGGCCGGGATGATGGACACGATGGCGGGCGGGCCTTTCAGCCGGTACTCAATGGACAGCGCGGTAATGGCCATCACCACGGCACCGAAGAAGGCCGTGGAAGAACCGTCCAGGAAACGGCCCGCGATGTTCTGGCCCAGGAATGCCATGAGCATGGTGGCCATCATCCAAGGCAGGGAGCGCTTGCGGCTGCTTTTGAACAGGTGGAGCCCGAGGGCGAAGAGCACTACCCCGCCCCAGGCCAACCAAGGGGCCAGCCGCTCAGGGTTTGCCGCATCGGCAGGGAACTCCCCGCCGAAGGCCTTGAAGCCGCCCAGGATGCCGAAGGCGAGCAGAATGAGCTGGATGAAGCCGGCCACGAACCGGCTGGCGCCCGACACGATGTTGGCGAAGGCCAGTTCCACCACGGCCACGGTGAGGGTGCTGCCGGGCAGGAAGATGATCAACGGCGGGATGAGCAATTGCATGGCGGGTTCCTGCACGCCGAAGCGGTAGAGCAGGGCCACGGCGGAAGAGAGCAGGAAAGCCGCCACCACGGGCATCACGGCGTTCCATGCGGGTTGGCGGCGCACGGCCACCAGCAGCAGTGCGCAGAACAGGCCCAGCGCAGCCACGTAGCCCAGCCCGGCCCAGGTGGGCCGCAAAATGAGCGCAATACCGATGGTGGTGAGCAAATAGCCGAGCACGAAGCCCGCGTCGCCATAGCGGTGCTTCATCTTCCACACGGCCTCCAATTTGCGCAGGCCGTCCGCAGGCGACAGCCGCCCGTTGCGGGCTTCCCGCGCGATCTCCAGCACGCCTTCCATCTGATCGAAGCGCAGTTCGCCAACGCGGTACGGGCCAGGCGTGAGCTGCACCCGGTGTTCCTGGCCTTCCTCGCTCTGCACCATCAGCACGGTGGGCAGGGCAAATACGGTGGTATTGGGGCGGCCGTGGCGTTTGGCGATCTGCCCCAGGTCGCGTTCCACCAAGGCCACGGCGTTGCCCGCCGCCAGCTCGGCCTGGCCCAGGCGTGCCAAGAAGCGCAACAGGATGCGGTCGTCTGCGGCTGGTTCCGGCATGGCGGCGAAGCTACTGGTGATGATCAGACGATCAGACGATCAGACAATGAGACGATCAGACGATCGGAATCGCAGGATCCCGTAGAGCGGACAAACGCACGATCTGCTTGCGGAGACCCGCGGAAGCGGTGAGGAAAAAAGAAAGGGGCCCGAAGGCCCCGATCCAATGTTCATGCGTTAAGGAGCTCACTCCTCCACCACCTCGAAGGGAATGGTCTTCACCACGTCGCGGTGGAAGGTCACTTCGGCCTGGTAGGTGCCAATGGTCTTGATGGCCTCGCCCTTGAGCTTGATGTGCTTGCGGTCCACCTCGATGCCGAGCACCTTGAAGGCGTCGCTGAGCATGATGGTGTTCACACTGCCGAAGATGCGGCCTTTCTCGCCCACTTTCGCGCCGATCTTGATGGTCTGCGCCATGAGCTTGTTGGCGTTCTTATCGGCCTCTTCGCGCAGCTTGGCTTCCTTGTGGGCGCGCTGCTTGAGGGTTTCGGCCAGCTGCTTGCGCTGGCTGTCCGTGGCCGTTACGGCCAGGCCGCGCGGCAACAGGTAGTTGCGGGCGTATCCGGTCTTCACTTTCACCAGGTCGTTGGCGAAACCGAGATGCTCCACATCTTGTTTGAGGATCACTTCCATGGTGCTGCTTCGTTACTTGAGCATGTCGGCTACGTACGGCATCAGGGCCAGGTGGCGGCTGCGCTTGATGGCCTGGGCCACTTTCTTCTGATACTTCTGGCTGGTGCCGGTGAGGCGGCGGGGCAGGATCTTGCCTTGTTCATTCACCAAGCGCAGCAGGAAGTCGGCGTCCTTGTAGTCAATGTAGGTAATGCCGAGCTTCTTGAAGCGGCAGTACTTCTCCTTCTTGGTCTCGATCGCGATCGGCGTGAGGTAGCGGATCTCGTTGTTCGCACCGGCCCCTTTGGCGGTTGCCGGGGCGGCCGTGGTCGTTGTTTCTTCGCTCATCTCTCTGTTGGATCAGGCGTTTTCCTTTTTCTTGCGCGGCGCGCGGACCTTGCCCTCCTCGCTGTTGCCTGCCCGGCTCGGGCGGCTTTCGGCGAAGGCGATGTGGTGCTTGTCCATGGCCACCGTGAGGAAGCGGATCACCCGTTCGTCGCGGCGGTATTCGGTCTCGAGCTTGGCGATCAGCGAGGGATCGCTTTCAAACTCGATCAGGTGGTAAAAGCCCGAGGACTTCTTCTGGATGGGATACGCGAGCTTGCGCATCCCCCAGTGCTCTTCATGGCGGACCTTGCCATGGCCTTCCTTCAGGAGGTCTTTGAACTTGCTTACCGTCTCCTTTGCCTGGTCCTCAGACAAAACGGGAGTTAAGATGAAGACGGTTTCGTACCGGTTGGTCATGTGCCTCTTGGTAAATTGGGGTGCAAATGTAAGTTTTTCAATGGATCGGCCAACCATGCACGGAAAATCCTGCCCCCCAGCATGTTGACAGACTTGGGGGCAACCTGGCCGGAGCAACCGCCGCCGCCGGTTAACTTCGCAGCCATGGAGCGATACGTGGTGAGTGCCCGCAAATACCGCCCGGCCACCTTTGACACGGTGGTGGGCCAGGAACACGTGACCGGCACGCTGAAGAACGCCATCCGCAACCACCACGTAGCCCAGGCTTTCCTGTTCACCGGGCCGCGCGGCGTGGGCAAAACCACTTGTGCCCGGATCCTGGCACGCACCATCAACTGCGAAAACCTCAACGAAGACCTTACCACCTGCGGCATCTGCCCATCCTGCAAGACCTTCGAAGAGGGCCATTCCCTGAACATCTTTGAGCTGGATGCCGCCAGCAACAACAGCGTGGAGGACATCCGCAACCTGATCCAGCAAGTGCAGATCGCACCGCAGGTGGGCACCAGGAAGGTGTACATCATTGATGAGGTGCACATGCTCAGTTCGGCTGCCTTCAACGCCTTCCTGAAGACCTTGGAGGAACCTCCCTCCTATGCCATCTTCATCCTGGCCACCACCGAGAAGCACAAGATCCTGCCCACCATCCTGAGCCGTTGCCAAGTGTTCGACTTCCGGCGGATCACCGTGGGCGACATTGCCAAGCATCTGGCCAAGATCGCGGAAAAGGAAGGCATCCAGGCGGAGCCCCAGGCGTTGCACACCATTGCGCAAAAGGCGGACGGCGGGCTGCGCGACGCGCTCAGCATCTTTGACCAGTTGGTGAGCTTCAGCGGCGACCGCCTTACTTACGCCGACGTGCTGAAGAACCTGAACGTGCTGGACCAGGAGCACTACTTCCAGGTAACGGACCGCCTGATGCAGGGCGATGCACCGGCCGCGCTGCTTGTTTTCAATGAAGTGCTCTTCCAAGGCTTCGACGGCCACCTCTTTGCCAACGGCCTGGCACGCCACCTGCGCGACCTGCTGGTAAGCCAGGACCCGCGCACGATCCCGCTGCTGGAGGTGAGCGAAGACCTCGGTGCCCGCTATGCCGCACAGGCCAAGGCCATTCCGCGTGAATTGATCATCCGGGGACTTGACCGCCTGGCGCAGGTGGACTCGCAGTACAAGATCAGCAAAGAGCCGCGCCTGTTGATGGAGCTGGCGTTGATCCACCTGGCACAGCAGCCTGCCGGTAACGGTGCCGCACCAACGGCCGCCACGGCTTCCGTTGAAAAAAAAAGCCCTGACGTAGCGCCGGCACTTTCAGCTCCTGCGGCAAAATCCGTTGTTGCCTCCGATGGCCCGGGAAGTGCTCCCTTGGCACCGCAACCGCCCAAAGTGCCCGTGCATGCAACGGAAGCGCCCCGCCCGCACCGCCGCACCGCCGGCGGGGTTTCCATCCGGCAGCACATCAGCACCCCTGCGGAAACCGTTGCCGATCCGGGCCCCATGGACCTTCCCGGCGAACAGCCCGGGGCCAAGGCGGCAAGGGCCGGGCACGAACTGAACCAGGCCTTGCTGCTCAGTGTTTGGAGCGACTACGCCAAGGAACGCAAGCGCGAAGGCAAGAGCAGCCTGCATGCAACGCTGGTGGCCAACAGCCCCGTGATCACCGGGCCGCACGCGGTGAGCTTCACCATTGTGAACAAAGTACAGGAGAATTACATGCGCGGGGAAAAACCAGCGCTCCTGGGATATTTGCAGCGCTCGTTGGGCATCCCTTCGCTGGAACTGGAGGTGGTGAAGCAGGAAGCCACCAATGTCCGCCCCCGCTACACCGCCATGGACCGCTTCAATATCATGGCGGAGAAAAACCCGGACCTGCTGAAATTGCGGGACGAGCTGGATCTGGACCTGGGGCAGTAGGCAGGGGCATTGGGCAGCAGGACAAAGGCATCTAAATTGTTCAGCGGGCAAGCGGGGTGTTGCATGCCTATGCAGGAGGAGTTGGGCCTTCGGCTCCGCCCAGGCCAATCCCTCTTTTTCAACTTTCGAAATTGATGAGTTTGGCCTGAGCGGAGCCGAAGGCCCATCTAATACCATCTACGCATTCAATATCGGCCGATCTGCTTGCCCTCTTTCCGGATGACTTCTCCGCCGAACAGGTTCCGTAGGCACCGCTACGCAACCTGTTCCGCGTATCGTCCTGCGAAAAGATCGCGGCGCATCTTTTGTCCGACCTTGAATGCGTAAATGGTATAATGAAGCCGGTCAAGGGAATCACATGACGGGCAGCGGAGCACTGCCACACTGAATTTTTGATGCGTTTGCCCATCAGGGAAAGTGGGCAGTTCCCTGCTTCGGGATACCTTCGCGGCCCGAAAACAAGCTTTGCACGATCATGCAGAAGATCAAGGTGGCCAACCCCGTGGTGGAGATCGATGGTGACGAAATGACCCGCATCATCTGGAAGTGGATCAAGGACCAATTGATCCTTCCGTACGTGGACGTTCCATTGGACTACTACGACCTCGGCATTGAGCACCGCGATGCCACCAGCGACCAAGTGACGGTGGATGCGGCGAACGCCATCAAGAAGCACCACGTGGGCATCAAGTGCGCCACCATCACCCCGGATGAGGCCCGCGTGAAGGAATTCGGCCTGAAGCACATGTGGAAGAGTCCCAACGGCACCATCCGAAACATCCTGGATGGCACCGTGTTCCGCGAGCCCATCGTCATCAACAACATTCCTCGCCTTGTGCCGGGCTGGACCAAGCCCATCGTGATCGGCCGCCACGCCTTCGGCGACCAGTACCGCGCCACCGACACCGTGATCAAGGGCAAGGGCAAGCTTACCATGACCTTCACGCCCGAGGACGGCAGCGATGCCACCACCTGGGACGTGTACCAGTTCAAGGGCGATGGCGTGGCACTGAGCATGTACAACACCGAGGAAAGCATTGAAGGCTTCGCCCACAGCTGCTTCCGGCTGGCCCTGGAAAAGCAGTGGCCGCTGTACATGAGCACCAAGAACACCATCCTGAAGAAATACGACGGCCGCTTCAAGGACATCTTCCAGGAGATCTTCGACAAGGACTACAGGGCTGAATTCGAGAAGGCCGGCATCACCTACGAGCACCGCCTGATCGACGACATGGTGGCCAGCGCGCTGAAGTGGAACGGCGGCTTCATTTGGGCCTGCAAGAACTACGACGGTGACGTGCAGAGCGACATCGTGGCACAAGGCTTCGGCTCGCTGGGCCTGATGACCAGCGTGCTGTTGACGCCGGACGGCCAGACCATGGAGGCCGAGGCCGCCCATGGCACGGTAACGCGCCACTTCCGCATGCACCAACAAGGCAAGCCCACCAGCACCAACCCCATCGCCAGCATCTTCGCGTGGACGCGCGGCCTGGCCTTCCGCGGCAAACTGGACGGCAACCAAGCCCTGGTGGATTTCGCCCACAAGCTGGAAGCCACCTGCATCAAGACCGTGGAAGCCGGCAAGATGACCAAGGACCTGGCCGTGTGCATCCACGGAAACAAGGTGGCACCAGACCAGTACCTGACCAGCGAAGCCTTCATGGCTGCGCTGCGTGAAGGTTTGGAACGGGGCATGAAGTAAGCATCGCCCGCAAGCCGCATCTTCGCGCGGCATGCGCACCCTTCCCGAGCGTTGGATCCCCGTAGCAGGCTTGGCCGTTCTGCTTGTTGCAGCATGGTTCAGCACCGGTTTCCAAAGCGCAGATGAGCATTACCAGATCATCGCGTTTGCGGAGGCCCGGGCCGGGCACCAGCCGTTAGCGGGGTTGCCGTGGGAATATGCCGCGCAGCTCCGTTCCACGCTGTTGCCATCCGTGTGCATGGCCGTGTTTGGCGCAGCGCGGGGCCTCGGCAACCATGATCCCCTCGCGCTGGCATTTTTTCTCCGCCTGATCACGGCGCTGGTTGCCTTTGCAGCTGTTCTCCGCTTTGTGCACGCCACAAAGCCCATGGTGGTGCCCGGCTTGTACTGCGGGTACCTGCTCCTGTCCTTCCTGCTCTGGTTCCTCCCCTTTTTGCACGTGCGCTTCACCGGCGAAACGTGGTCCGGTATCTGCTTGATACTGGCCCTTGCGCCGCTGCTCGAAGAACCTTCCAAACGCAGTGCCTTCCTGCAATCGGGCCTTTTTTTGGGCCTTGCTTTTTTGTGCCGCCCGCCGATGCTTGCCGCAGCAATGGGGATCGTGGCTTGGGCCGCGGTGGTGAAGCGCACAGGAGTACGCAGCCTGTTGGAACTGGCCGGTGCATTTGCATTGGTATTGCTGGCGGGAATAGCGTTGGACAGTTGGTTTTACGGCCAGTTCACATGCACGGCATGGAACTACTTCAAGCTCGGCATCGCCGGAAGCCCCGGCCATGATTTTGCCGAATTCCCCTGGTGGTACTACTACGCATGGGTGTTCAAATACGCCACTCCCTTGATCGGTGCGGCCATCCTGGTTGCCTTCGGCCTGCTGTGCGCCACCAAGCCCCGCCATTTGCTCACTTGGGCCATTGTTCCCTTCCTGGTTTTGCACATGGTGGTGCCGCACAAGGAGCTGCGTTTCCTGTTCCCCTTGGCTGACCTGGCACCCATCATGCTGATCCTGGCCGCCCAGGCGTTGATGGAGCGCACGACTGCGCGTTGGCGGCACCTTGTTCATGGCAACCTAGCGGCGGCTGCCATCGTGTTGCCGGTGGCCATCAACCTCATCGCGCTCATCGTTGCATCTACTACTCCGGCAGGCACCGGCATTGCACGGCTGGCTGGATATGTACACAAGCTCCCGGGCAATCCGGCCATCCGCATCAGCTACTTGTCTGCCCAAGCTGATGTGTGGCGGATACGGATCCCCGCCTTTTATCTCCCACCCTATGCCACCGATACGGTTGTGGATTCGCCCTGCCTGCCTATGGCGACATCGGATGGCGCGCGGAGCCTGTTGGTGGCCCAAGGCCCATTGCCCCCATGTGCTGGCGCTCCGGAACATCGATGGGTCGAAGTGGAAAGCGCACAACCGCGCTGGAAGGAATGGCTGATGAAGGCATACGAAATGGAGGATGCAAAGCCCGGGTGGAAGATGTATGAGGCCAAGGCCCCGATGCCCAACAACGCCAGGTAGTACCCTTCCGCAATAAAGCTCCATCCGATCTACTTGCTCTTTTTCCGCATGGCTTCTCCGATGAGGTCGTTCCGTAGGCACCGCTACGCAACGCCCTCCTCGTATCGCCCTGCGAAAAAATAGCTGCGCATCTTCGGACGGCCCCTTATTGCGAAAGGGTATAAGCCGGAGAGGCCTGCTACATTTGGAACGATGAAGCACTTCCTGTTCGCACTCGCTTGGCTGCTGGCCTGTTCGGCAATGGCACAGGACAGCACGGCATACGTACGCAAGGAAAACAAGAAGCCGGTGGTACCCCTGAAGGACCGCATCTGGTTCGGCGGCGGCATTGGCCTGAGCTTCGGCACAGTTACCGCCGTGCAACTGGACCCGCTGGTGGGCTATTATGTGGACCACAGCCGGAAGCTTTCGCTGGGCTTGGGTCCCAGCTACACCTACCTGCGCGACAACCGGTTTGTTCCCGCATATGAACAAAGCACGTATGGCTACCGGCTTTTCAGCCGCTGGCGCGTGATCGAACAAGCCTACCTGCACGCCGAATTCCTGCACATGAACCTGGAGCCCTACTACAACTACGGGCCGGAGCACGGGCGCATTTGGGTACCGCACCTGCTGCTGGGCGGCGGGTACGTGCAGCCGATCAGTGGCCGCGCGTCGTTCTATCTCCAAGTGCTGTTTGAAGTGCTGCAAGACCCCAACAGCTACTACGCCGGCCAAGGGCCGATCCTGAGCGGGGGCGTAGGAATCGGGTTTTGATCGAACAGCAAAGGGCGGACACCATTCGGCATCCGCCCCAGCGCTCAACCCAACAGGCGCGACAACCGACGGCGGCGCAGCCGTGCACGCACCCGGCGCACATTGGCACGATGCTCCGTTTCAGCGGCGGTACTCACCGCCCAGAACAACGCTTCGCGGTAGCGTGCCAGTGCCAGGTCCGGCCGGCCGGCGTGTTCCAAGTGCCGGGCTACAATGGCATGGACCCCGGCACGGTCGATGCCCGCCACTGACAGCGCGCGGCCGCTGGCCTCATGCAGTTCCTCCCCCATGCCGTCGCCCGCCAGCAGGTTCAGGTAATGCATCCACGAGTTCACATGGCCCGGTGCCCAGCGCACCGCACAACGGAAATGCACCAGCGCCGTGGCATGGTCATCGAGCAGTGCCCAATGGACCCAGCCCAGCATGCCGTGCGCAACGCCATGGGCAGGTTCAACCTCCAACACATGGCCCAGCATGCGCCGCGCCTCGGCGTAACGGCCCGAGTTCATCAGGCCATGCACCCTGATCATCATCACATCGATCTCCATACGTTCCATTTTCCATCTCCTTTTCCGTTGGACCGCGCAGAAATAAAAAACCCGGCGTTGGGCCGGGTGCATCATAGCGGCAAGCAGGATCAACTGCTTCCCTGCCAACCTGCCGCACCCGGAAGGCCCTTGGTCTTTCCTTTCATCACGAGATCCATGTTACGGAGGCAATGACGCTTGCGCATACGATCGGTTGCCTGGCATGAAAAAAGAAAGCCCGGCGTACAGCCAGGCTTTTCTATGTGTGGCACCGGAGGAATCCCCCTCGACCTTGCTCGGGATAAACCTCGAATGTTCCGCTGCGCGGAACGGCGTTGCTTGCGCACCGCCGCTCCGCCTCCTGTGGAGCCGGAGGGCTTTCCCGGCATGCCGCCGGGATAAACCTCGAATGTTCCGCTGTGCGGAACGGCGTTGCTTGCGCACCACCGCTCCGCCTCCTGTGGAGCCGGAGGGATTCGAACCCTCGTCCAAACGACCGTGCCACGAGCTTTCTACATGCTTATCCTGTCCTTGGTTTTCGACCGCACCCCGGGGAAAGGCACCCTAGGAACGGCTTAGGTCCTGTTGTCTCGCCAGCGCTCCGAACCACCGCGCGGGCCAGCATCCCATGGTCGATACCCCTGGATCGGGAAGGAGGGTTGCGGGCCTCCCCGAGGAGTACTTGCCCCCGTTACTGTTCTTCACGGGTGAAGCTTCATAGCCTTGGGCTATTAGGCAGCAAGTGCGTAATCAGTGTTGCCGGTTAAGGCTTGGGGATGTGATTCAAGAGCCGATCCCCGATGCTCTGCATGCTTACACGCACCACGAAGCCGCTGTCGAAACCATGTCGGCCCCAGTACTGTCAAAGAACTCCGCAAAGATACGGCAGCGAAGTGCCAAAGCTGACGGACTTCAGAACGGCATTGCCGGCAAGGGCTACTTTCGCGCACCCCAAAACCCGCCATGTTCAAGAAGATCGGCATTATCCGTGAGGGCAAGCTCCCGCCGGACAAGCGCGTACCGCTGACGCCCAAGCAGTGCCATGAGGTGGCCCTGCAAGGCACGGATATCAAGGTGCAGCGCAGCGATGTGCGCGCATACACCGATGCGGAATACGTGGCCAAGGAGGTGCGCATCACGGACGACCTTTCCGACCGCGACCTGATCATTGGTGTGAAGGAAGTGCCGCTGGAAATGCTGATGGCCGACAAGGCCTACCTCTTTTTCTCGCACACCATCAAGAAGCAGCCGCACAACGCCAAGCTGCTGCGCACCGTGCTGGACCGGCGGATCACCCTGCTGGACCATGAACTGCTCACCAACGACCAGGGAGTGCGCGTGCTGGCCTTCGGGCACTGGGCCGGCGTGGTGGGTGCGTACAACGCCTTCCGCGCCTGGCAGGCCACCATGGGAGGGCCGGCATTGAAGCCTGCGCACGCCTGCCATGACCGCGCTGAAATGGACCTGCACCTGGGTGAATTCCCGATCCCCAAGGACCTGCGGATCGTGCTCACGGGCGCAGGCCGCGTGGGCCATGGTGCCATGGAAACCTTGGAGCGTGCCGGCCTATCGCGCGTATCCCCTGAAGATTTCCTGAACAAGAACTTCCCGGGACCCATCTTCACCGTGCTGGACAGCCATGACATCTATGCACGGGACGACGGCAAGCCCTTCAATCGCGATGCCTTCCATGCGGACCCACGCGGGCACCACTCCATCTTCCTGCCCTACGCGCGGCGTGCACACATCTACATCGCCTGTCATTTCTGGGATGCACGCGGGCCCAAGATCCTTACGGCCGATGAC
>JAFDZY010000195.1 GCA_018266685.1 Bacteroidota bacterium | reverse complement strand
GACGTGGCCAAGGAGGCCGACTACAAGAACGGCATCCTGGCCCGCCTGTACGGGTTCGACATCATGCAGCGCAGTGCCGCCACCGTGTTCACCGATGCGGCCACCCCGGTGAAGAAGGCCGTGGGAGCCGCCGCCGCCGCCACCGACAACCTGGCCGCCCTGTGCTGGCAGGAAGACTTGGTGTGCCGTGCCGCAGGTACGGTGAAGCCGTTCCAGGACAACGACAACCCCTTGTACTACGGAGACATCCTGAGCGCCCTGGCCCGTGCCGGTGGCCGCCAGATGCGCCAGGACGGCAAGGGCGTGATCAGCATCGTGCAGGCCGCTGGCGTGTAAAAATGCGTGTTGTGTGATGGGAGAGGCGGGGGTATATGGTGTGCCCCCGCCACATCACACCAAATGAAAACCAACCTCGCACCCTCGCACCCTCGCACTCTTTCACCCTCGCACCCTCGCACCCTTAAACCCTCCCGATGACCGACAAAGAACTGAACGCCGCCGTGCAAGCCGCGTTCGCCGCCAACCCTGAAGCCAAGCAGTTCCACGTGATCGCCACGGGCGACTGCTTCACCAACGAGCTGGATGCCCGCCACGCGGCGCGGCAGTTGGGCGAGCATGAACGCGGGGTGCGCGTGGTAACCCGCGATGGCGTGAAAGGCATACCTTCCGATGATGCCGCGATGGCGGCCCCCGTAGTTGGGGATGGTGCCCCCGTAGTTGGGGATGGTGCCCCCGTAGTTGGGGATGGAGCCAGTGATGATGCCGACGGGGACGGCGGAGCTGGTTCCATCAATGCGGAGGAGGAGGCCGCTGTAGCCGCGCCCAAAAAATCCGCCAAAAAGAAGAAGTGATGCTGCTGCTGGTGCTCATTTTCACTGCTGCGGCCATTTTGGTGCCGGCCATTGCCGCCCGGAACGGCAAAAGCTGGGCGCGACGCTGGCTGCGCTTGCTGTGGGCCGCCCGCAACGAATGGCTGGCCGTGCCCATGGCGGCCCTGCTCTTCTTCGCCAGCGGCTTTGTGCTGCGGGCCATGGACCCCCAGGCCGGCCTGTTCGACCTGGGCGTGCTGCAAGGGCTCTTCGTGAGCGCAATACAGCTTTTTACGGCCATGACCACCGCGCAGGTGGCCACAGGCATCAGCTACCGCAGGATCTTCAAACTTCCAAAAACCGAACCCGTATGCCCATTGGAGTACGCGGCGCTGTATGCGCTCTACTTGTTGGCCTGTGTGGTGCTGATGGCAGCGCTGTAAGCGCCGCCTGCCCCATGGGCGCCGCCGTGGTGCGCCAGGCCGAAGCCATGCTGGACGTGCGCGAGGCCACCGGCCACAACGACGGGCCGGCCGTGGAGGCCATACTGGCCACCGTGGACCTGGCCGCAGGGGCCAGCTGGTGCGGCGCCTTTGTATACGCCGCGCACTACCGCGCCGGGGTGCAGCTGCCCACGCCGGCCCGCTCCTACGCCTGGGCGCCCACGTGGACCGCCAAGCGCGTGATCTGGAAGGTGGGCGACCTGAAGGCCATCACCCCCGCCCCATCTATGAGGGATAGTGGAGCGGAGCCGGGCCCCGGCGATGTGTTCGGGCTGTGGTTCGCCAACAAGGGGCGCGTGGCGCATGTAGGCATTGTGCAGGACTGGCAGCCCGGCAGCAAGTACCTGCTGACCATAGAAGGCAACACCGACGGCAGCGGCGGGCGCGAAGGCGACGGCGTGTACAGCCGAAAACGACTGAAATCCCAGCTCTGGGCCGTGAGCAGGTGGGCATGCTGAGCAAGGGGGAAAAGCGCCTGATGTGGTCCATGCTGGCGCTGCTGGCAATGGCCCTGGTGATCTTGCTGACCAGCTGCAAGGGCCCGGCCCCTGTGGTGATCACCCAGCGGGACAGCACGCACACTGAGCGCGTGACCACCTACCGCGATACCGTGATCACGGTGCCGGGCGACCGCGCCATACTGCAGGTGGGCACCGAAACCGCTGCCCTGCGCCGCCTGTTGGACCAGCTCCACGGCGAAGTGCGCACCATCCGCGGTGCCAACCAGGCCGTGCTGGAGCTGCGAGCCACCAACGACACCCTTACGGTGACGGCCCTGTGCAACGAACTGCAAGTGCGGTTGGACAGTGCCCTGGTGCAGAACGACGTGCTGCAGTACACCGTGCGCACCCTTACGGCCTACGTGGCCACGCAGCCCGAAAAAACGGCACCCATGCCGGCATGGGCCAAAGGAACCGCCTTGGTGGCCGGAGCCGTGGCCGTACTGCTCCTTTTAACCGCGCTTTTACCAATGCTAAAACAACTCTTTTCCCATGGCAAGGCCTGATGTGAACATTGCACTAAGCAACAACCGCCTGGGCCGCCTGCCCCAGGATGCCGACGGCACCATGGGCCTGATCACCAGCGGCGTGGCCATTGCCGGGCAGATCGTGCTTGGCGAGGTGTACGGCCCCTTCCGCTCCATCAAGGAAGTGGAGGTCAAGGGGATCACCAAGGCCTGGGGCATCGCGAACAAAAGCATGGCCTGGCACCATGCCAACGAGTTCTTCGATGAGGCGCAGACCGCCACCCCGCTGTATTTGATGATAGTGCCGAACATGTTAAAGATGAGCGACATGGCGGACAAGACGCAGCCATACGCCAAGAAGATGATCGAAGCCACCGCCGGTGCGGTGCGCATGGTGGGCCTCACCCGCGTGCCGGATGCGAGCTACGCGCCGGTGTACGTGGGGGAATTGGACCCGGACGTGACCTTGGCCCTGACCAACCTGAAAGCGCTGCAAGCCGAGCAATTCGGCCTGCACCGGCCTATCCGCTTCCTGGTGGAGGCCCGTGCCTGGGGCGGCGATGCCAGTGCCACCATTGACCTGCGCCACCCCTCCGCCGGCCCCCGTGCCAACGTGGCCGGTGTGGTGCTCGGCCAAACCAAGGAAGTGGCCGATTCCGATGCCGCCTTCGGGGGCTATGCCTTCGTGGGCCGCGTGCTGGGCCGCTTTGCCCGAATCCAGGTGCAACGCAGCATTGGCCGCGTGAAGGACGGCCCCATCGGCACCGTACACGCCGCCCTGAGCGACGGCCGCGCCATGGAGCAGCTCACCAACATTGAGGTGAACGGGCTGCATGACAAGGGCTACATCTTCGCGCTGAGCTACCCGGACCAACCCGGCTGGTACTTCAACGGAGGGCATGCCGCCTGCCCCATCGACGATGACTACAGCGACCTGAAGGACGGGCGCGTGATCGACAAGGCGGCCCGCATCACCTACGATACCTATGTGGTGGAGATCCTGGACGATGTGGAGGTGGACACCGCCACCGGCATGCTGCCCTTGGCGGTGTGCAAATTCTACGAAGGCATAGTTGAGGCTGCCATCGGCACCCGCATGGCCGGGAACATCAGCGGCGTGGGGGCTTACGTGGACCCCAGCCAGAACATCGTGCAAACGGGCGTGCTGAACGTGCAGGTGGACATTGTAAAGAGAGGCACCATTGAACACTTCGCCGTGGTGCTTGGCTTCGCAACCAACCTCGCCCAATAACCAAGAGCAATGATCAACGGAACCGAATACGCCTGGGAGGATGTGCAGATCGTGGTGGAGGGCAAGGCCACTCCGCTCACCGGTGTGCAGGAGATCAAGTACAAGGCCACCAAG
>JAFDZY010000194.1 GCA_018266685.1 Bacteroidota bacterium | reverse complement strand
TGCTGTTGCTGCTCTACTATTTCATCACCTGGTTCCGTTTCGGCCGCGATCCCGAAATGCCCACCGTGATCCCGCTCTTCGAGCCACCGGATGGACTTTCGCCGGCCTCGGTGGGCGCGGTGATGCAGGGCGGTGAGAGCAACGACCAGATTACCCCGGCCATGATCAACCTGGCGGTGAAGGGACACATCCGCATCGAGGAAAGCAAGGAAAAAATGCTGCTGGGCCTGATCACCAAGGAGACGTACACCCTGGTGAAACTGAAGCCCGGTTCGGGGCTGCCCACGGAAGAACAGGAACTGCTCAACTGCATGTTCGGCGATGGTGAAGAGCGCTTCGAGATCGATGGCACGTATAGCCCAAGTGTACAGGGCATGGCCAGTGCGTTCCGCGCTGACCTGCGCGGCCAATGGCACAGCTTCCTCAACAAGGGCCGCAACGGGATGTTCTGGTTGATCCCCATTTTCACGGTGATCTTTTCCGTGGTGGCCCTGCTCTTCATGCACAACGCCTACTGGGGCGATAACGACGTGCTGTACATCATCGCCTTCGCGATCGGCAACATCCTCCTCTTTCTGCTCTACCAGTACCTGATCCGCAAGCCCAGCTTGGAGAAGCAGGCCCTGCGCTCCAAGCTGCTTGGCTTCAAGATGTACCTCAGCGCGGCGGAAGAGAAGCAGCTCCAGCACTTCAACCCGCCGAAGATGACGCCAGAGGTCTTTGAAAAGTACCTGCCCTACGCCATCGCTTTCGGCGTGGAGGAGGTCTGGGGCGACCGCTTCCAGGACATGATCAGCAAGGCGTTGGTGGAGCCCAACTATCGTCCTGGCTGGTACAACGGATCCATTGGCCATTTCGGCTCATTCTCCTCCAGCATGAGCTCCTCATTCTCCAGCAGCGTACAGTCCTCCAGCACACCGCCCAGCAGCAGTGGCAGCGGGGGCGGTGGTTCCTCGGGTGGCGGGGGCGGAGGAGGAGGAGGTGGGGGATGGTAGGGGGGAAATCACAAAATCATTCACCGATTATCTGTGTTTAGCGATGATGACACAGGTATAGGTCGGATAAGCAGTGGTGCTATCGCTTCGAACGTAACCGATGCCGATATCCACGAGCGACGCATTCCAATCGCCAACTCCTAGCAGATGTGTGCGATGGCCTTTCGATGGCACGCCGTAGTCGATGATCAAACAGTCGATGGCTTGCTTGCCTCCCATGCAACCGGCTTGAATTGATTCGAAGTTGTTTGCCTTTGGATCCCTCAACCACTGTGGATCGAGATCATATCCTACTTGCTTCAGGTAATGGTTGATCCCGAACCCATCCGGATCGACGTGGGCAAAATAGTTGCGTTGGGCCATGTCTAAGGCTTTGTGCTCTGCCACACGTGCAAGCATGTCATTCCATATCAACGCAGGACGTGGCACAACTTGCACCGGACTGAACTTTAGCTGCTGGCAATACCGCACCGGTTGCTTGCGGATATCATTCAGGTGGTTAAAGGCCTTGACTGCTTCACTGCGATCAAGGAATGGCGCGGAGTGTGGCTGAGCGCCAATAAGCGGGACGACCATGAACAAGCTGATCAGCGCTTTCATGATCGATTTTTACGTAGTGCTCTTCTGATGTACACAATCCCAGGCACCAGCATGAAGAAGAGGCCGATAAGGAAAAAGCCAGGTCCACCTACGGTAACCTCCTTGGCACTTCCAGGGTTGATGTACCTGTTGAATGTTACGCCGGTTGAATCAGCATCGGTCGCGATTATGAAAAGGCTCATGGCCATGAGCACAATGCCGACACCGAAGGCCACTGCCAACGCTCGTCGTTCGGTGCCAGACTGCCCGGTTGTTTCATCTGAAGCCATCCTGGACTTATTTGTCATGCGTATTCGCCCTCGTTTGCAACGCGGGCGTTCAAATCACCGCAAAGTCTGCCCTATGCTGCCCCAAATTGGCGCGAGCGTGAAGCTCGTGTCGTCCCTCTGCTATGACTCGCGTGTCCCAACGCAAAGCCCGCGCCCGGCTTTTTGCCGGGTGCGTCTGCGTTGTAGGGCCTCCGGCCCGCCTCATTCCCCCAACTCGCATGAGCCTGTAATTTTCACTGGCGAGGGCGTACACGCACGTGCCGCATTGAGCAGTTGCAAGTTCCCCCAGCCACGAGCCCGGACGCTCGCGGCAGTTTTAGGGACAGTTGTCGCCCCCCGCGTGAGCGGGCGCAGCGGCAGCCCGGCGCCAGAAGGGCCTTGCAACCACGAGCAGCGAGGAGGCGCGAGGTACGAGCGACCCCGGAGCGCCGTGGGTGCTGGGCCTGACAAGTCCGGCTATAGCGGAGCACGCGACCGGCCGCATTTGGGCCGGGCACGCCCTCACCATCACCTAATTCTGGTCCAACTTCCGTGATCGTAAGGACGACCTTCATTTTGCCCCACCGCCTTTGCGCACCTTGTACAAGCGCTCGCTGAAGCCGCCGTGCTCCTCGAAGTCGTGGCCGAGGCGCTGGAGTTGGCGGTCAAGCATCGCATTGGTCACGTTGGAAAGAATACTACCGATGTTGGCCGCGACCTCCGGAATGCTGCGGTCCGGCAGGCGGTCATTCACTTCCTTCACCCATCGGATCAACGCATCCACCTCTTTGAACCGTTTGTCGATCAGTTCCTGGCGGATGGGGTCATCGCTGGGCCATTCCTTCAGTTTGTTCTGCCTGAGGAATGCTTGGTAATCCTTACGCAATTCCACCTGGCTGGCCTTCGCCACGTTGGTGAGGTTCATTTCCAATTTCTTGGAAGTGGCGCTGAACACGCTGCCCTCCGCGATGTTCCGGCTGCCACTGCGCGCGGCCTGGTCCATCTGGTCGCGGGTGCGGCTGCCGGGTTCGATGAACTTCTTCGTAAAACGCACGGTGAAGTCGTACAGGAGCTCACCAACTTGGTAGCTCACCAGCTTCTCAAAGCCGCCGCTTTTCCCAAAGACCTTGCTATTTGGTAATCCTTCAGGCATGTGGCCAAGATAAGGCCGCCCGCCGCACATTCCCTCGGGTGGACGGGGTGGACCAGGTACAATGCGTTACCCGGTCCACCCCGTCCACCACACGGGAAGCCTAAACGTACGGCCCAGCCTAGTTCTGATCCAACTTCCGTGATCGTCAAGATCGTTGCCAGCGCCACTGTCTCGCCGGTCTCATCGATCATGTGGAGAAGGGTTAGAAGCAAATGGTGCTAGGACAAGGAGGGTTGATAGACTAATTTATCAGACGCCATATCACCACGAACGGCAGCACCAATAAGAGTCCGAACCACAACTCGATGTGGAGCTTGCGTGCGAGATTCTTTGGGTAGAACCGAAGGAGAAGTAGGCCATAGAAGGTGTATAGTGCAAGGAACCCCAGACACATCAAGTAGGCAAGTCCTGAAAACATTGTGTCTTCAGCATTGCTTGCTGCTACTATCAGCATGCTTATCACGGCGATGTTGAAAGCAACCAATGCGTACGACCTCCACTTCATTGTAATCGGCGGTCAGTTCTGATCTAGCTTTTTGACCATGGTAAGAATGGTGGCCAATGCAACAGTCTCGCCGGTTTCATCAATGACATCCACCAGCCACTTCACGATACCGCGCGCGACATCGGCGCCCTTGGGTGAGTCGGCTGTCTTCGGCCGCTTCTCCTGGTCCAACTTCTCCCGGCAGGTGAACTTCACCTGGATGGTCGATCCCGGATAAACCGGCTTCAAGAACCGGCACTCCTCGATGCCGTAGTTCAACAGTACCGGACCTTTCGGCGGGTCTACGAACAGGCCAGCAGCGCGGCTTAAAATGAAATAGCCGTGCGCCACACGACCGGTGAAGACGGTGCCATCGAGGCTGTTGGCATCCATGTGCGCGTAGAACTTGTCGCCGCTCAGCTCGGCGAAGTCCTCGATGTTCTGCAAGGTCACCAAATGCTTTTCGGTGATCAGCGTGTCACCGATGTGCAGCTCCTCGTAGTGCAGGCGGAACGGGTGCTTTTCCGTGAGGTGGTAGCGCGCGCCTTGCTGGTACTGCTGCGTGAGGGCGGTGATCATGCTGGGGCTGCCCTGGATGGCGGTGCGCTGCAAGTAGTGCATCACGCCGCGCTTGCCGCCCATCTCCTCGCCGCCGCCCGCGCGGCCAGGGCCGCCGTGTACCAGCGTGGCCAGCGGACTGCCGTGGCCGGTGTTCTCCTTGGCCATGTCGCGGTTCAGCACCAACATGCGGCCGTGGTGGCTGGCCGCGCCCCACACGAACTGCTGCGCCGCCTGTTCATCGTTGGTGGCGATGGTGGCCACCAGCGAGCCCTTGCCCAGCTTGCTCAGCGCGATGGCGTCATCGAGATTCTTGTACGGCATCAGCGTGCTCACGGGGCCGAAGGCCTCCACCTCGTGGCTCTGCAGGTTCTTCCAAGGCTTGTCGTTGCGCAGCAGGATGGGGCTCATGAAGGCGCCCTTCCGCGCGTCCGCGCCGGTGACCTCCACGCTCTTCGGATCGCCGTACACCAGCGCACTGCCCTTGAGCAGCTCGCTCAGGTTGGCGCGCACTTCCTCGCGCTGCGCCTGGCCCACGAGCGAGCCCATCCGCACACCTTCCACGCGCGGATCGCCGATCACCGTGCCCGCCAAGCGCTTGCTGATGGCCTGCTGCACGTCCTCCACCAGCGGTTCAGGCACCATGATGCGGCGCACGCCGGTGCAGCGCTGGCCGCACTTCAGCGTCATCTCGCGGCCCACTTCCTTCACGAACAGGTCGAATTCCGGCGTGCCGGGCACGGCATCCGGCGCCAGCACGATGCTGTTCAGGCTGTCGGCCTCCATGTTGAAGGGCACGCTCTCGGCGATGATGCGCGGATGCACCTTCAGCTTGCGGCCCGTGCTGGCGCTGCCGGTGAAGGTCACCACGTCCTGGCTTTCCACATGGTCCAGCAGGTCGCCCGCGCTGCCCACGATCAGCTGCAAGGCACCCTCGGGCAGGATCTTGCTTTCGATGATGGCCTTCGCCATGGCTTCGGTGAGGTAGCTGGTCACGGTGGCGGGCTTCACCACGGCGGGCACGCCGGCCATCCAGTTCATGGCGCATTTTTCCAGCATGCCCCAGATGGGGAAGTTGAAGGCGTTGATGTGTACGGCCACGCCCTCCTTGGGCACCATGATGTGGTGGCCGATGAAGCTGCCGCCCTTGCTGGTCTTGATGGCCTCGCCGTCCACGTAGAAGGGCATGTTGCCCAGCGAGCGGCGCAGGCTGGCGTTGGCGAACACATTGCC
>JAFDZY010000193.1 GCA_018266685.1 Bacteroidota bacterium | reverse complement strand
TAGAGCACGGGCGGGCGCTGGATGAAGCGGGCATCCACCTGGAAGGTGCGCGAGCGCTCATTCATCAGGGGGATGATGCGGGTGACCTCCGCCTGGAAGGCTGTGTCGGCGTAGCTGTCCAGCGTAACGAAGACCTTTTGGCCGGGTTTGACCAAGCGGATGTCGAACTCGTCCACTTCCAGCTCCAGGTACAGGTCTTTCGCGCTGCCCACCACGGCCACGGCACGTTGCGGGGTGGCTAGTTCGCCGGGATCGATCATCAGGTCGTACACAATGCCGTCGATCAGGCTCTTGGGCTGGTGGTCGGCATCGCTGGCGCCGGTGCTGGCGGCCGTGTTGCGGGCCACTTCCAACTGGGTGCGCAGCTGGGCGCGGTTTTCCACAAGGGATTTTCGGGCCATGTCGTAGCTGGCGCGGCTGGTGGTGTAAGCGAGCTTGCGTTGGTCCAGTTCCACCTGGCTGCCGATTCCCTTGGCCCAAAGCGCCTGTTGCCGTTGGTAGTTGGTGCTGTCCAGGGTGAGCCTGTCGCGGGCCTGGTCCACGGCGGCGCGCAGGCGGCTCAGCACGGGCCCGTCCTCGCTGGCGTTGCGTTGCAGCAGTTGCAACTGCGCCTCGGCGCTGCCGGTGGCGAAGCTGCTGGTGCGGTCGTCGATACGCATCAGCCGTTGCCCGGCCTTCACGGTATCACCTTCCTTCACCAACAAGGCCAGCACGTTGCCGCTCACGGTGGGATACACCTGGTACTGCCCTTCGGCTTTCACCATGCCGCTGGCGTACACGCTTTCGGTAATGGGGCCGGTGGTGGGGGTGATGCTTTCCTTGTCGGAACCGCATGCGGTGCAGAGGGCCGCCAAGAGCACAGCGGCCCATGCGTAAGCTTTCATGGGGGCAAAGGTCGGGCGCAGCTTGGCATGCTTCAACCTCAGGGTCCTCTTCGGGAGACCACTGAGGGAGCAAAGCACCGATCCGCATAATGCCGCGTGTTCCCCACCTTTACGCCCATGGATTCCTTCTCCTCCTCCCAAGCCCCTGAACCAGTTGGCCACTATCCGCATGCCCGCCGCGTGGGCGAATTGCTTTTTCTGAGCGGGGTGGGGCCACGCTCACGGGGCACGAAGAAGATCCCCGGCGTGGAACTGGATGGGGATGGCAATATCGTTTCCTACGACATCGAAACGCAAGTGCGCAGTGTGTTCCAGAATGTGAAGTGGATCTTGGAGGATGCTGGCTCCTCCTGGGAGAAGATCGTGGACGTGACGGTGTTCCTCACCAACATGAAGGACGACTTCGCCACCTACAACCAGTTGTGGAAGGAATACTTTGAGAACGATCCGCCGTGCAGGACCACCTTGGAGATCAACTGCCTGCCCACGCCGATCGCTATCGAACTGAAGGTGGTGGCGCGGGTATAAGGTACTTTTGGTCCATGATCGCCACGCTCATTAACAAGGATCGTCAGGGGTTTTTGGATCTTTGTATCCGGAACCGCGTTGCATACATTTATGCCTTTGGTTCCAGCGTGACGGGGAATTTTGGCCCGGACAGCGATGTGGACGTATTGTTGGATGTGGATGTGAAGGAGGATTTGGAAGCGGGCCGGGCATTATGGGACATGTGGGACGGCTTGGAAGCCTTTTTTCAACGGCGTGTTGACATGCTTACCGAAAAGTCTCTCCGGAACCCGTATTTGATTGCCGAGATCGAAAGGACCAAGGTGAAAATCTATGACGGAGCGAGCCGCCAAATACTGGTTTGATGTATTGGAAGCAGTGAAGGCCATCGGCTCATTTACGGCCGGGATGGAGACGTTGAATGCGTACTTGGCCGACCCGAAGACGAAAAGTGCCGTTGAGCGCCAGTTGGCCATTGCCGGGGAAGCCTTGAACCAGTTGCGTACGCATGATCCGGAAGGCCTTCCCGCCGATGCGGCACGCATCATCGGCATGCGCAACCGCTTTGATCCACTCCTATGACAACATCAGCGATAAGATCGTATGGAGCGCAGTGCGCGATGAGTTGCCCAAGCTGCGCGCACATGCGGAACAACGGCTATCCGGTGGTTAGTTCCCGGTTGCCGCGCTGGAATTCAACTGCCTGCCCACGCCGATCGCCATTGAACTGAAGGTGGTGGCGATGGTGTAAATAGTTGTTCCGGAATGGCCCGTTCGGCTCCGATCCTTGTGCTGGATGCGCTGTTGCGTTGCATCTTTGGAACATTAAGCCACCATGGCACTTCCTTCCCCCCAACTTTTCTTCATTGCATTTGGCATGTCCGAAGTCGGCCTGGCCTTGTTCAAGCGCAGTGACAGGTCGGCGACCCGGAAAGACCGCTCCACTTTCGGGTTGTTGTGGGCGGTGATCGGCCTATCCATTGGCCTCTCCTTGTATGTGGCCGGGGCGTTGCCGCAGTTCGGGTATCCGTTCATGCCAATGGGCTATGTGGCGGGGGTGGTGCTGTTTTGTTTCGGGGTCATGTTGCGCTGGTGGTCCATCATCCATTTGGGCCGTTTTTTCACGGTGGATGTTGCCATTGCCCGGGACCATGTAGTGGTGGGCGATGGGCCGTACCGGATGGTGCGCCACCCCAGTTACAGCGGAGCCTTGCTGTCCTTCGTTGGCTTGGGCTGCCTGTTGCACAATTGGCTGGCCGCGCTCCTGTTGCTTCTGCCTGTCACCGCTGCGATGTTGTGGCGGATCAAAGTGGAGGAAGCAGCCCTGTCGGCCGCCTTGGGCAAAGCCTACTTGGACTACATGGCCCGGACACGCCGTTTGGTGCCTTGGCTTTACTGAACCGGTGCGAGGCGGCGCCGCAACACCTGTGCGCATTGTGAAGAGTTGCGAAAATCCGCACCCAGTTCCGACTGCCGCGATGGCAGGGCATGGAAATTGCCGTTAAGTGCATGATCAAAATCCGATCGCCATGAAAACCTGGATCCTTTCAGCAGCCATGGCAGCTGCCCTGCCTTTAATGGCCTCGCCCGGTAATGACGGGCCTTTTACCACGGACCATTGGACCACCGGCCAGGTTGCCCAACGGGACTTGGGCATCATTGGCATGTACCCGAACCCCGCGAGCGGGCAAGTGAACATCATATACCCCGGCCTCACGGGGGAAGCGACAGTGGCGGTGCTCAGTGAAGACGGACGATTGATGGAATCGTTCGAGGTTGGTGAAACCAAGGATGCGCGATCAACGCTGAACGTGTCCGGACTGGACAACGGGATTTATTTGATCCGTGTGATACAGCCCAGTGGCTTGGACATCACACGCCAGCTGATCGTGGCCAATTGAGCCTTGGGGTCATTGCTCCCCGTAGCGTCGGAGGCGGTTGCGCAGGTGTTGCATTTCGGCCTGAAGCGCGTGCATGCGTGCCAGCAAATGCTCAATGGCCTCGATGCCCTCCACGTTGATGCCGAGGTCGTCGTGCAGTCGCACGAGCTTTTCGGCGCGCCCCAACTGGTCCGGTGCGATGAAGCGCCGATGTTCCACAATGGTGATCTCCACTAGGCCGCTGTCGGCCAGTGAATCGATCAGGGCCATTTCCACATGCGTGGTGGAGCAGAACAGCTCCAACGGGATCAGTTCCTGGTTTTCCATGCTGCTCATGCGTTTTGGAGTTGGCGGAAGAGTTCCTTCTGCTTCTCGGTGAGGTGTTCGGGCACCTTCACGGCGTAGGTGACGATGAGATCGCCGTGTTGCCCTTCGTGCTTGTACACGGGGAAGCCTTTCCCCTTCAGGCGCACCACCGTTCCGTTCTGAGTCTCCGGCTTCACGGTCACCTTTACTTGGCCGTCCAGCGTGGGCACCATCAGATCGCCGCCCAGCACGGCGGTGTACAGGGGTAATTCCACGGTAGCGTAAAGGGCGCTTCCTTCCCGCCTGAACACCGGGTCCGGTGCGATGCTGAAAGTGATCAGCAGGTCGCCCGCAGGCCCGCCGTTCATGCCCGGCCCCCCGTGGCCCTTGATGCGGATGGTCTGGCCGTTTTCCACGCCTGCCGGTATGGTGAGGCGGATCTGCTTTCCGTTCACGGTGAGCGTGCGCTTTTCGGTGCTGGCGGCATCGCGCAGCTCCATGTGCAGTTCGGCCTGGTAGTCCTGCCCGCGGAAGCGCATCTGGCTGCGCGCCCCGCCGAACATGGAGCTGAAGATGTCGTTGAGGTCCTGCTCATCGCCACCGCTGAATCCGCCGGTGCGGCCACCGAAAGGTTCGCCTCCTTGGAACGGATCGCCGCCCGCCGAAGCCCGCTCCCGCTGTGCCGCCTCGATCTGGTCGGCGTGCTTCCATTGGTCGCCGTACTTGTCGTACTTCTTCCGGCTCTCGGGATCGCTGAGCACCTCGTTGGCCTCATTGATCTCCTTGAACTTGCGCTCGGCCTCCTTGTCGTTCGGGTTGAGGTCCGGGTGGTACTTGCGCGCCAGTTTGCGGTAGGCCTTGCGGACCTCTTCCGCGGGGGCATTGCGGGGAAGGCCCAAGATGGTATAATAGTCCATGGTAACGGTGCCGCCAATTTACCGTTGATGCGCAATGGAGGAACAGGGCCGCCCCCCAAAGGTTCCATGCCCATGGCCAGTTGACTATCAAACTCCACTGGAACGGGCAAGAAATTCCCCGTCGGGGCCATTTATGGAGTTACAGCCAGCCTAACAAGTTCCGTGAACCATCAAGCGTTTTCGGTGTTATTCACCGGCGGCGGGTGGATCGGAACAACGTTGGCAGCAGACCCTCGGCCAAACCCGACAACAAAATGGGAACGTGCATGCACCTGGGAGTTTTTCACGCAGCGGCGCTGGCGGGGCTATTTGCTGTTTCATGCGGCAATGCGGGGCAGCAATCGGCACCGGATGAGCAGGCCATTGCCAAGCAACAGGCCAAGGCGGATTCAACACGCAAGGCATTTGAGGCGGACTACAGGCCGGTCATGAACGACCTGGCCGCGCTACGGGACAGCATCAACGCGAAGTTGGCAACCGTGAACGCCGATCTGGCGAAGATGAAGCCCGGCAGCAAGCAGCTTGTGCAGAAAGAGGCGTTTAAGGCGGAGATCACCAGTGAACAGACGTTGGTGAACGATGCGATCGCCAAGATCGACGATGCAACGGAGACGACCTGGGGTGATTTCAGGGAGGAGGCGCATGCTGCAGCGCAGCAAGCCAAAAACTGGTGGGCCGGCCTAAAGGACGATAAGGCCATAGTCACCAAGGTGAACGGTGGCCGTTAGGCTGCTGTGCCCTGGCGTTTTGGTGGAAACGTCAAGGGCGGGACGGTGCCTGCAAGGGTGCCGTCCTTCTTTTATTGCGCCGGGGTGTTTGATTTGCATCCAGTGATGAAGGCGCCTGATCAATCCCAAGGCCACCCAGCCAAAAAACTGGGCGAACTGCCGGCCACGGCCATAGCCGGGAACGACATTACGAGCAGTTGCCTGTATGTAAGCTCCATCGCCATTATGCATGCCGGTGTGTGGGCGGTGGTGGCGCTGCTGTTGGTGGCCGGTGTGCTCTTCCTGTTCCGGAAGATCTATGGCGAAGTGGTGGGGGCGTTGCCATTGAACGGTGGAGCATACAATGTGCTGCTGAACAGCACGAACAAGTACAATGCGAGCATTGCGGCCTGCCTCACCATCCTGAGCTACATGGCCACGGCGGTGCTCAGCGGCACCACGGCCATGCACTACTTGGGGGCGCTGGTGCCCTCCTGGCCCATTTTATTGGGCACCATCGGGGTGCTGGTCCTGTTCATGTTGTTGAGCATTGCCGGCATCACCGAGTCGGCCACCGTGGCCACGGTTATTTTCCTGGCGCATCTGGCCATCATGCTCCTGCTGGTCCTTGGCGGAAGTTGGTATGTGCTCGGGCATGGCTTTTCAGTTTTCAGCATGAACTGGCAGATGCCGCTGCCCAGTGGCCACGGCATTGCGGCGGCCATCTTTTTCGGCTTCAGCACGGCCATGTTGGGGGTCACCGGCTTTGAAAGCTCGGCCAATTATGTAGAGGAGCAACAGCACGGGGTGTTCCCGAAGACGCTGCGCAACATGTGGGTGGCGGTAAGCGTGCTCAACCCCTTGATCGCGATCACGGGGCTGATGGTGCTGCCCATGGCCACCATCGCGGCAAACAGTGAAGCGATGTTGTCCTTCATGGGCCTGGAGATCGGTGGCCATTGGCTGGCCACGGTGATCAGCATCGATGCCGTAGTGGTGCTTTGCGGCGCGGTGCTCACCAGCTATGTGGGCGTCACGGGCCTGATCAAGCGGATGACGCTGGACCGCATCCTGCCGCAATTCCTGCTGAAGGAAACCAAGCGGGGCAGTTCCCCCCGCATCATCATCCTCTTCTTTCTGCTTTGCCTCTCCGTGCTGCTGATCACCAATGCCAAGGTGGACGCGCTGGCAGGCGTTTATACCATCTCCTTCCTCACGGTGATGGCCTTCTTCGCCCTCGGCAATTTCATGCTGAAGATCAAGCGTGCGCGTTTGCCCAGGCCCGAAACAGCCTCCACCGCCGTGGTTTCCATCGCGCTGTTCGGCGTACTGGCCGCGTTGTACGGCAATGTGAAGCTGGACGCGGAGTACCTGGTGGTCTTCCTGCAGTATTTCGTGCCGTTCATGCTGGCGATCGCCATCTTGCTGAACCGCAAGGCGATCTTGGAGTACCTGATGATCTGGGTGGGGGGCTTCGTGGAGAGCATGCCCGGCCTGGCCGTGCTGGGGCGTTTCACCATTTCCAAGACCATCCGCCGCCTGAACCGGCAGGAGTTCGTGTACTTCACCAAGGGAGACGACCTCTCGATCATCAACCGGGTGATGGCCTACGTGGTGGCCAATGAGATCACGCGCAAGCTGAAGATCGTCACCGTGCACAAAGGGGATGAGCAGGTAAAGGAGGAGTTCCTGCATGAAGTGCAAGTGCTGGACAAGGCCTACGACACGCTCAATGTGGAATTCATCCAGCTGCAAGGCACCTTCGGGCCTGAACTGGTGCACCGCCTGAGCGAGGAGTGGCACATTCCCACCAACTTCATGTTCATCGGATCGCCAGGCGGCAAGTTCCCCTACCGCATATCGGAGCTGGGCGGCGTGCGGCTGGTGATCTGAGCAGTGGGCCAGGCAGCTTCCGGCAGCAACAAGATTGTGCCGCAGCTGAGCACTGCCCAAGGGCAACGCTACTGCTTCACAAAAGGATGCACCGCTACCCCGCCATCAGCCGTGGTGATGCGCAGGAAGTATGTGCCGGGGCGCAATCCGCCGACCGGCAATGCCCCGGGCCCGCTGGCCGGAAGGACCGTGCGCTCCACAACTTGACCTGTGACGCCAAGCACTTCGGCCGTGCAAGCGCCCGGACGTGCAAGAACAACGGTAAGCTGCTCTTGGGCAGGGGAGGGGTACAAGCTGAATGCAGCTCCGGTGCGTTCATCAACGGCCTCGGTGCCCAATACGGTAATGGTGCCATGCTGGGTGGCGGCATGTCCCTGCTGCGTGCAATGGTAGCCGTACAGGCCCGGGAGGGTGAACACATGGGTGTAGTTCAGGTTGGAAGAAGGCTGGCCGGAGGTGAAGCCTTCCGGGTTGTCCGGAAAAGCATCCAGCATACCGTACACATTGTGGCTTCCGCTCACTGCGGCCCAGTGCACTGCATCGCCCACGTTGATCACGAGGTCGGAAGGTGAATAGTAAGGCGCGGGGTTGCCCGGGAGCATGCTGCCACCAGCTTCCACTTCCCAAGTGGTCTGGGCAAGAAGGGCGGTGGGCGAGCAAGCAAGCAGGAGAAGCAGTTTCTTCATGTGTGGTGGGTTCAATGCAAGGCTTGACGAAGGAATGCCGCCAAAAGTGGCCTGGCCGGAAAGACGCCGTTCGGATTTCATGCAGCCAGCAATACCCCATGGCGGAGCGATGAACCCGATCGCTTATTGCACGGTGCGGATCTGTTGCCGATTCGCCATAGCTACCCGCCGCAGCACAACGGCCGCGTACCACGCGGACAGCAACACAGCCAAGGCGGCCATCCACAGAAATTCGCGCAGCGCGAGATTGGACAACAACCACACGATGCCGCAGGCCGCCAACACCGGGACCAGCTGGCCCCCGCGCATGCGGAAGCCGGCAGCAGCCAAGGCTGCCGGGCGCAGGCGGCCCTTGATCACCGCCAGCACCACGCCGAGGTAGATGAGCAGCACCGAAGCCGTGGACACCACGGCCAACTGCCGGAAGCCGCCGGCAATGGCCAAGATGCAGCCCATGGCCGCATACGTGGCGATGGCCACATGCGGCGTGCTGAAGCGCGGATGCACACGGGCCAGGGCGCGCGGCAAGAGGCCGTCGCTGGCCGTGGCATAGAGGATGCGAGGCGCGCACAGCACGTTGCCGCCCACGGTGCCGCCCATGGACACCGCGCTGACCACCAGCATGGCTGCGGCACCTGCCGTGCCGAACACCGCCGCGGCCAACGCCCCCAGCGGTGCGGGCGCGCCCGCCAGCGCGCTGCCGAGCACACCTTGCGCCACGGCCTGGATGGCCACATAGAGCGCCAGCACCAGCCCGATGCCCAGCAGCAAGCCGCGCGGCACGGTGCGGTGCGGCTGCCGCATCTCGCCGCCGTTGGCGAGTGCGGTTTCCAGGCCGAGGAAGGCGAAGAACAGCAACAAGGTGGCCGGTCCGAAGCCATGCAGGGCGGAAGCCTCCGGCCAGTGGAGGTTCACGGCTTCCACCGAGGGAGCCGCACAGAGCACCAACAGCACCAGCGGGATGAACTTGCCGAGCATGGCCAGCTCCACTAAGCGAACGCCGCGCTTCACCCCGCTGATGTTGAGCGCGGCCAACCCGCCGAAGAGGCACACGAGGAAGAGCGCGCGCAACCAGGGCTGGCCCATGGCGGGGAAGAAGCCCGCCAGGATGTCGGCCAAGGCGTTGGAGATGGCCGCATCGCCGGTCACGCCGCCACCCAGCAGGTACAGGTTGCCGGCCAGGAAGCCCGCGTACGGCCCGAATGCCCGGCCGATGAAGGCATACATGCCGCCGCTCACCGTGGTGCTGCTGCCCAGCTCGGCAAAGCACAGGCCCACCAGCAGCACCAGCACGCCGCAGGCCAGGTAGGCCAGCAACGCCGCCGTACCCAGGTCCGCCGCCACCAAGGCAGGCAGCACGAAGATGCCCGAGCCCACCACGGCGTTCACCGTGGCACAGGCCAAGGCCCGTGTGCCGATGGCGCGTTGAAGATGCCCGGTGGATGACGTTGAACCCATGTATTTCCCCGCGCTCCGGCCTGACAACAACGCCCTACGAACTTTGCCCTGGTTTGTACACCTCCAGTTCAAACGTTCTCCTCTCGCAGGGTATCCGCCACGGGGTCCTGCGAAAGTGGAAGGTCACTTCGTCTCCCCATGCGTTGTCGGCGGTGCGATGCCCAGCTGGTTGAAGTAGGAGAGCCGGTCGAAGTAGAGGTAGGAGCGCACCAGCTTGCCGTTCTTCACCTGGGCGTTGAAGAAGAAGGGGATCCGGAACGGCTTGCCGGTCTTCTTGTCCGTAGCGGCGTAGTCGGCGAAGAAGTTCACCCGATCCCCGGCCCATTCGCCAGTGGCATAGCGCACGCCGTCCGCGGAAATGTCCAGGAGCTGCTGGCCGGTGCGGGCGGAATCGGCGCGCACGTAGTCCGCGATCACGGAATCGATGCCGGCGGAATCCACCGGCCAGCACATTTCATGCTCGATGTAAGCAGGGTCGGTGGCCGCGCGCATGCCGCCCGCATCAGCCTTGAGGCAGGCCTCCAGGTAACCCTGCACCAAGGCGATGTTCGCATCGATCTCCGGCGGAATGGAATACTGCGGATGGGTGAACTGCTCCGGTGCGGGCGGACAAGGTTGGGAGCAGGCGACGAGCAGGGAGGTGCCAAGGGTGGCGAGGAGAAGGTGGTTGATGGGGGTCATTGGTGAAAGGTGAATGGTGTTCCGTCAGTTGTTCGGGCTCCAGGTGTTCGCGTACACGCGCCATTCGCCATCGGCGTTCTTCCACACGTTGAGGTACTTCCCCTCTTCCAACGTGGAGTCCTTGCCATAGCGCATGCGGTAGTTGCCCTCGTCGACCACGAAGTCCGCGTTGCCGTAGATCCGGGTGGTCGCCTCCTCCGCTTCCGTGATGCCGAAGGACACGTACTCGTCATTCATCCGCGCGATGGCTGCACGGCCTTCCACCGGCGCGGTGTTGGGGGCTAATACCCGCGCATCCGGCGCATAGTAGTCGTTCAGTACGGTGGTGTCGCCCGTGATGTGCGCGGCGGTGAATCGGTCGTTCTTCTCTTTGATGATGCGCGCCACTGCGGCAAGGTCGAATGCGGCAGGTGCCACTACCGGTACTTGCGACAGTTCTGGGCCGCTTCCCATGCAACCCGCTTCCACGGACAGCACGAGGATGGCCGCAAGGCAAGCAAAGACCGGATGGATGTTCCCGATGTGCAACGCTGTACGGAACTTCATCTTGCAGTTTGTTGGACGACGTGTGCCCTGCCCGATCCACACGGCCCCGGGCCACTTTCACCGGTACAACGGCACCCGGGGTCGCGCGGGATCAGCGCAAGTCATTTCTTGGCGGCCGTTTCAGGAGCGGGCATCAGGCCGAGCTGCTGCATCATCTTCATCTCTTCCATGTAGCCCCAATGCTCCACGGCCT
>JAFDZY010000192.1 GCA_018266685.1 Bacteroidota bacterium | reverse complement strand
GGCACGGGCCTCAGCAGCCACGAACTGAACCAGCCCGGCACCTACAAGCCGATGAAGGACACCACCGTGGTGGCGCAGTTCAAGGTGATCCGCAACGAGCAAAGCGAATTCCTCTTCAAGGAAGCCTTTGGCGAAGTGTTCGTGTTGGCGTGGACCACCACGCCGTGGACGCTCCCCAGCAACACCGCGCTCACCGTGGGCCCCAAGCTGGAGTACGTCCGTGTAAAGACCTTCAACCCCTACACCCACGCGCCACAAACCGTGGTGCTGGCGAAATCGCGGCTGGGGGCGTACTTCAAAGAGGCTGACCAAGGGGCCTCTTTTGAGGACTACAAGAAGGATGGGAAACACATCCCCTGGACGCTCGACGGCGAGTTCCTCGGCCACCAGTTGGAGGGCATCCGCTACGAGCAACTGCTGCCCTACGCCCAGCCCACCGACGGCGATGCCTTCCAGGTGATCGGCGGCGATTTCGTCACCACCGAGGACGGTACCGGCGTGGTACACACCGCACCCAGCTTCGGCGCGGACGACATGCGCGTGGCCCGCCAACACGGCATCGGCTCGCTCACCTTGGTGGACCTGCAAGGCCGCTTCAAGCCGGAGGTCACCGACTTCGCCGGCGAGTACGTGAAGGCCGAATACCTCAACGATGCGGAGCGCGAAGCCGAGGCGAAAAAGCAGGGCCGCGACAAATACCTCAGCGTGGACGAGCGCATCGCCATCAAGCTGAAGACCGAAGGGCGCGCCTTCAAAGTGGAGAAGTACGAGCACAACTACCCGCACTGCTGGCGCACCGACAAGCCCATCCTCTACTATCCGTTGGACAGTTGGTTCGTGCGCGCCACCGCCGCCAAGGAGCGCATGGCGGAGCTGAACAGGACCATCCGCTGGAAGCCCGAAAGCACCGGCACGGGCCGCTTCGGCAACTGGTTGGAGAACCTGCAGGACTGGAACCTGAGCCGCAGCCGCTACTGGGGCATCCCGCTGCCCATCTGGCGCACCACCGACGGCAGCGAGGAGCTTTGCATCGGCACGGTGGCGGAGCTGAAAACGGAGATCGCCCGCGCGGTGAAGGCCGGCGTGATGGCCGAGGATCCGCTGAAGGACTTCGACCCCATGCAGCCCACTGCGGCGCAGTATGATGCCATCGACCTGCACAAGCCCTATGTGGACCGCATCACCTTGGTGAGCCCCGGCGGAAAGCCCATGCAACGCGAAAGCGACCTCATCGACGTGTGGTTCGACAGCGGCAGCATGCCCTACGCACAATGGGGCTTGGACTATGCCAAGCTGAAGGCCGGCGATCCGCGTCCGTTCAACGCGCCGTTCAATGCCAGCTATCCGGCGGACTTCATCGCCGAGGGCGTGGACCAGACCCGCGGCTGGTTCTACACGCTGCACGCCATCAGCACGCTGGTCTTTGACCAAGTGGCCTACAAGGCCGTGGTGAGCAATGGCCTGGTGCTGGACAAGAACGGCCAGAAGATGAGCAAGCGCTTAGGCAACGCCGTGGACCCGTTCAAAACCCTGGACCAGTACGGCGCCGACGCCGTGCGCTGGTACATGATCAGCAACGCCTCGCCGTGGGACAACCTGAAGTTCGACGCCGACGGCATCACCGAAGTGCAGCGCAAATTCTTCCGTGCGCTCTTCAACACGTACAACTTCTTCGCGCTCTACGCCAACATCGATGGCTTCGACTCCCCTCTCCCTCGGAGAGGGGCCGGGGGAGAGGGCGCATTCACCGAGAGCGACCGCTGGATCCTTTCCCGCCTGAACAGCGTGATGCAGCAAACGGAGGCCAGCTTCGCGGAATATGAGCCCACGCAAGCCGCACGTGCCATCCAGGATTTCGTGGTGGAGGACCTCAGCAACTGGTACGTGCGCCTGAACCGACGCCGCTTCTGGAAAGGAGAACTGGGCCCGGACAAGCTGACCGCCTTCCAAACCCTGCACCGCTGCTTGGAGGTGGTGGCCCGGCTCAGCGCGCCCATCGCGCCCTTCTTCAGCGACCGCCTCTACCGCGACCTCTGCGGAACGAGCGTCCACCTGAGCGATTGGCCCAAGCACGACGAAACGCTGATCGACACCGGACTGGAGCAACGCACGGCCCTCGCGCAGAAGCTCACGTCATTGGTGCTCAGCATCCGCAAGAAGGAAGGCCACCGCGTGCGCCAGCCCCTGCGCAAGCTGCTGGTGCCCGTCACCGATGCCGCCATGCGCGAACGCTTGGAGGCCGTGCGCGAACTGGTGCTCGGCGAGGTGAACGTGAAGGAATTGGTGATCCTGGACGCCAACGAAAGCAAGCTCACCAAGAAGATCAAACCCGACTTCAAGAAGCTCGGTGCCCGCCTCGGTAAGTTGATGAAGGGGGTAGCCGCAGCGGTGAACGGTTTCAGCCAGGCGCAGATCGCGGAGCTGGAGGCCAACGGCCGGATGATGCTCACTGTGGATGGCCAGGAAGTGGAACTGCTCCGCGACGAGGTGGAGATCACCGCTGAAGCCGTGCCCGGGCTGAGCGTGGCCAGCGACGGCGGGTTAACTGTGGCGTTGGACATCACCTTGGATGATGAACTGGTGCGGGAAGGCATTGCACGTGAGCTGGTGAGCCGTATACAGACCTTGCGCAAGGAGAGCGGCTTGGAAGTGACGGACCGGATTGAATTGCACTTCCTGCGCAACGGGGATGGGAACTTGGAAAAGGCCATCCGGGCGCATGCCCAACGGATCCTATCGGAAACATTGGCCATAACCCCTGACGATCAATTGCTTGTATCCGAAATGGATGGTCATTTCGGCGTTCCGGTGGAATTGGAGCTTGAAGGGGCCGGCAAGTGTGTACTGGCCTTGACCAAAGCGGCCTCTTAGGGCTGAAAAGGACTATATTCGCGGATCCATTCAAAAAGGGGTTCTCCTATGGCAGCAAAGAAGAGCACATCCAAGCCAGCCAAGAAAGCGGCAGCCAAGAAGCCGGCAGCGAAAAAGCCGGTGAAGAAGGCAGCCGCAAAGAAGGTTGTTGCCAAGAAGCCCGTGAAGAAAGCCGTTGTGAAAAAGGCCGCTCCAGCCAAGAAGGCGAAAGTAGCCCCGAAGGAGGCGAAGAAATCGATCAAACCAGTGAAAAAGCAAGTTGTGAAGGCCGCGCCGAAAAAGGTGGTGGCGAAGAAGGCTGCCCCCAAGGCCAAGCCCGCTCCGAAAAAGGCAGTTGCCAAGGTGGCAAAGAAGGCACCGGCCAAACCTGTTGCCAAACCAGTGAAGAAAGCCGCCCCGCCTGCAGCTCCGGTAAAGAAAGCGGCACCAGTGGCCAAGCAAGTCCCCGTGAAACAACCGGCAAAACATGCCGGCGACCAAAAACCCGAAAAGAAGGTGACAGAATCGAAGAAGTCCTCCCGCAAATCCGCAGCAGTGGAGGCACCGGAACCAAGGTCCGCAAAGCCCTTGGTAACCCAAGGGGCCGGCCCCAGCATGCCGCGCGTTACACCCATGGTGAAGAAGGTGGTGAGCACCTTGGAGGCCGGGGACAAGGAACGCTATTCCGACAGCGACCTGGAGGAGTTCCGCCAGATCATCATGGCCAAGTTGGACGAAGCCCGCAAGGATTACGAACTGCTGAAGCAAACCTTGGCCAACACCGATACCAACGGCACGGAGGATACCAGCCCCTCGTTCAAAATGATCGAGGATGGGAGCGAGACACTGGGCCGCGAGGAGACCGCACAGCTTGCCGGACGCCAGGAAAAGTTCATCAAGCACTTGGAGGAGGCGTTGCTGCGCATCCGCAACAAGACCTACGGCATTTGCCGGATCACCGGCAAGCTGATCAGCAAGGAGCGCCTGCGCTTAGTGCCGCATGCCACGCTGAGCATTGAGGCCAAGCAGCAGATGAACAACTGAGCGCACACCTCCGGTGAAGCGTCCGTTGCTGATCATCCTGGCCGTCCTGCTGGCGGACCAAGCCCTGAAGTTCTGGGTGAAGCTGGACTTCTACCTGGGTGAATCCGTGCCTTTGTTTGGGCAGGGCCACACGTGGGCCTATCTCCAGTTTGTGGAGAACCGCGGCATGGCCTTCGGACTGGAGTTTGGCGGTGCCATGGGCAAGATCGCCCTTACGCTCTTCCGCATGGTGGCGGTGGTGGGCATCGGCTATCTGTTATGGAAAGCCGTGAAGCACAAGCGAAGCACAGGCCTGGTGGTGAGCTTGGCGTTGATCTTTGCCGGTGCCATGGGAAACATCATTGACAGCGCCGTGTACGGGCTGATCTTCGATGCCAGTACACCGTTCCAAAAGGCGGTCCTGTTTCCGCCCGCAGGCGGTTATGCATCCTTCCTGCACGGTGCCGTGGTGGACATGTTCTACTTCCCGCTGCTGCAAGGAACTTTCCCCGCGTGGGTGCCATTCTGGGGAGGGGAGGAGTACGTGTTCTTCCGGCCGGTCTTCAACATCGCCGATGCCGCCATCAGCGTAGGCGTGGTAATGCTGATTGTGGTGCAGAACATCGAGGAGCGCCGGGTGCGCAAGGCCAAGCAGGCCGAGCAACCAGCCCAGGCCACTGCGGCGGATTAAAGCGCGGCGGCCTTTTTCCCCAGCACGCCGCTGCGCATCAGCAGCTCCGCGATCTGCACGGCGTTGGTGGCGGCACCTTTGCGCAAGTTGTCCGCCACCACCCACAAGTTCAACGTTTTGGCCTGGCTTTCATCCCGGCGAAGCCTGCCCACGAACACCGCATCCTTGTTCTGCGCGTGCAGCGGCATTGGATAGGCGTCCAGCGATGGGTCGTCCACCAGTTCCACGCCCGGCGCAGCTATCAGCAAGGTGCGCACATCGGCCAGGTCATACTCTTTGGCGAACTGCACGTTCACCGATTCACTGTGGCCGCCGGTTACCGGTACTCGCACCGCCGTGGCCGTCACGCGGATGGCGGGGTCCAGGATCTTGTGCGTTTCGTTCACCAACTTCATCTCCTCCTTGGTATAGCCGTTGGGGGTGAAGTCGTCGCAACGCGCCAGCACGTTCTTGTCGATGCGGTACGGATAGGCCTTCTCCCCTTCGCGCCCGTTCCGCTCATCTTCCATCTGCTGCACGGCTTTCATGCCGGTTCCCGTAACGCTTTGGTAGGTGCTTACCACCACGCGCTCCACGCTGTACTTGGCGTGCAGTGGCGCCAAGGCCACTACCAATTGGATGGTGCTGCAGTTGGGATTGGCGATGACCCCGCCCTTTGAAAGATCTGTTGACCCCAACAGCTTCCCGTTGATCTCCGGCACAATCAGCAGTTTGTCCGGGTCCATCCGCCATGCACTGCTGTTATCGATGACGATGGTGCCTGCCGCAGCAAACTTCGGCGCCCACTCCAGCGAAGTGCCGCCGCCTGCGGAAAACAACGCCAGGTCCGGTTTTTCGCGCAGCGCTTCTTCCATGCCCACCACCGGTACATCCTTGCCCTTGAAGTGAACAGTCTTTCCGATGCTCTTCTCCGTGGCGACCGGGATCATCTCATCAACCAAGGCGCCCATGCGCTCTTCCAGCACTTCCAGCATCACTCCGCCAACCATGCCCGTGGCGCCTGCAATTGCAACCTTCATCGTGATTTCCGTTTTCGGCCAGCCAAAACTACTACCTTTCCTTCCCGACTTTCCCGCATGCCCTACACACTTCGCTTCTTGCTCCCGTTGGTTGCAGCAACGGCCTTTGCGCTTTCAGCCAGTGCCCAGTTCACCGATGATTTCTCCGACGGGGATTTCACCGCAAACCCCGCCTGGGGCGGCAATGATGTCCTGTTCACCGTGTCGGGCGGCCAACTGCGCTCCAACACCGGTACGCTGGCGGCCGCCACCACCTACTACCTCAGTACACCTTCCGCACAGGCCCAGGGCCAATGGGAGTTCTTTGTCAACTTGAAGTTCGCCACGTCCGGCGCCAATTATGTGGACGTGTACCTGATGAGCGACGTGCAGGACCTCACCACCCCCGCCAACGGCTATTGCGTGCGCATCGGCGAAACGGCGGACCATGTGGTGCTCAACAAGGTGGTCGCAGGGTCTTCCAGTGCCTTGGTGGCAAGCCCCGACGGCATCGTGAACAGCAGCACCGACAACCCTTTCCGCATCAAGGTGACGCGGGATGGAACCAACCAGTGGACGCTTTACTATGATGACGGCAACACAGGGAGCTACACGGCTGCCGGCAGCGATACGGATGCGCAGTTCACCACGAGCGCGTTCTTCGGTATCCGCATCACGCAGAGCACGGCCGCTTCCGCAGTGAACAACCACTTCTTCGATGATTTTTCAGTTGGACCCATCGTGCAGGACAACACACCTCCCTCCATCGTGAGTGCCGTAGCCACAAGCAGCACCAACGTGGATGTGCTTTTCAGTGAACCCGTGGAAGAGGTCTCCGCGCAGTTTCTCGCCAATTATGTCATCTCTCCCATAGGCGTTGTATTGTCAACGGCCACGCGGGATGCCGTGAATAACGCGTTGGTCCACTTGGCGCTGGTTTTCCCGTTGTCCAGCGGCCAAACGTACACGCTTGCCGTAAACAACGTAACAGACCTGGCAGGGAACGCCATCGTCAACGGTACAGCGAGTTTCATCTACACCACGGTAGCACCTGCCCAGCCCGGCGATGTGGTGATCAATGAACTGATGCCCGACCCGGACCCACCGGTGGGCTTGCCGAACGCCGAATACGTGGAGCTGTTCAACACTACTACCGATCAGACCTTCGACCTCACCGGCTGGAAGATCACCGACGGAAGCTCCACCGGCACCTTGCCTGCGGCCCAGCTGGCCCCCGGCGGCTTCGTGATCCTCACCAGCACCACGAACGCTGCGCTGTTCACCGGTTTCGGTATTGTGCTCGGCGTACCTTCCTTCCCCTCGCTGAACAACGACGGCGACCCCATGCAACTGTGGGATGCCAGCGGCGCAACGATTGATGCGGTGACCTACACCTCGTCGTGGTACAACGATGCCAACAAGGCCAACGGCGGTTGGAGCCTGGAACGCAAGGACCCCTTCACGCCCTGCTCCAGCGCATCCAATTGGACCGCCTCAATTGCCGCACCGGGCGGCACGCCCGGCGCACAGAACAGCGTGTTCGCCATCATCAACGACACGGTGCCGCCGGTGCTTGCACAGGTGTTCGTGGTGGACAGTATTACCCTGGACCTGCTCTTTAGCGAGCCCATGAACCAGGCCAGCTTGTTGGCAGGCAACTATGCCATCAACCCGTTAACGGGCATTGCGAACATTGCCGTGATCACACCGGACCGTGTGCGGCTCACGCTTCCGGCGCCGCTGGAAGCCGGTGTGCTGCACACGATCACGGTTAGCGGCGTAAGTGATTGCCCCGGCAATGCCATCGGTACGGCCAACACGGCCACCTTCGCACTTCCACAAGCAATTGCATCCGGCGACGTGGTGATCAATGAAGTGCTGTACGACCCGCGCGGCAGCGGCAGCGATTTCATTGAACTGTACAACCGCTCACAGAAAGTGCTCAGCCTTGCGGGCCTGCAATTGGCCAATGGCTCGGGAAGCGTGAAACTGATCACCGCAGATGCGTGGCTGCTGCTTCCCGGGCAATACGTGGCCGTGGCCAGTGATGTGGCGAACGTGCTCAGCAACTACCCGCTCGGTCGTGCCGACCGCATGCTGCAGACCACGCTGCCCAGCTATAATAACGGCAGTGGCACGGTGATCTTCATGGGTGCCACGGGGGATACGCTGGACCTCTTCAACTACAGCGATGCCCTGCAGTTCGCCTTGCTGAAGAGCGTGGACGGCGTGAGCTTGGAGCGCGTGGACCCCGACCGGCCAACCAGCGACAACACCAACTGGCACAGCGCATCGGAAGCGGTGAATTTCGCCACGCCGGGCTACGAGAACTCACAGTACACACCGGCACCTTCTGCGCATGGCGAACTCACCATCGACCCCGCGATCTTCTCCCCGGACAACGACGGCTTCCAGGACGTGCTCGCCATTGCGTACAAATTTGACGAGCCGGGTTTCGTGGGCACCATGAAGGTCTTTGACATCGCTGGCCGTGAAGTGCGCACGCTGATGAACAATGAACTGCTCGGCACTAGCGGCGCCGTTTCGTGGGATGGCCTGATGGACGGCAACGACCTGGCGCGCATCGGTCCGTACATCATTTACATGGAAGCGTACGACCTGGCGGGCAACGTGGAGAAATTCCGGAAAACGGTGGTGCTGGCACACCGGCTCTGAAGATTTTTGGGGCGGTGGTGCCCCGCGGAATGTATTTCGTGGATCCCCTGCCATGCGCAAGGGCATCGGCTCACGATTGCATTGACAATGCTCCAAGGGTTGCTGGTCGGGAAATGTTTTTGACCCGTCGAATTTCTACTGCCGCCCAGTGGTGGCAGATAGTTTCGTTGCCCTTTGAAAGCTCAAATGGCGTTATTGATCGGAACCGGGCCCATCCGTTTTGTTGCAAGTACAACCAGGAAGTGCGCCCTGCTCATGCTCGTGGTGGCTGCCTTTCAATGGCCTCTCCACGCCCAGCCTGGCGCAAACGCGAAAGCACGGGTAGTGGACTTGGCCACTACCTATCAAGTGAATGCAACGAACGGCTCGGAGAGGGTCGGGAGCATCTATACCGGGTTCCAGGCCATCACCGACCGGTTCCCGGCCTGGTCTGCGCATTGGCTGGCTTTCGGCGGGGATTCCGCCTCCATGCAACGCGCATCCCTGGTGTCCTGCGCATGGAATGATGCCGTGCTCAGGGCTGGAAAAGAATTTTCGGGGCAAGGGATCGCGGAGGTGCAATTCCTGCTGCCGCCGGGCGTGTTCCGCGTTGACCAGCCCCTGCTGCTGATGCCCGGATCGTTCCGGGGGAACGGAGGTATAACGGTCTTGCAGGTAGATTCCGCCAATTGGGCCGGACTCCCGGAAGAGGCGCTCATGCATTTTGCTGCCTGGGGTACTTCGGCCATGGACGGGCGCACCCTGAAGTTGGAAAACTTGGAGTGCATTGCGGCAGCACCGGTAGCCGCAGCCTTTGTACCGGCGGACGGACTGCACATCGAAGCGCCCAATGGTACGATCCGCCTGGACCGGGTCACCGTTCGGAATTTCAGGGGAACGGGCATCGCGCTACAGGGAGCCTCGCAAACGGATGCAAGCAACGTGGAACTGCAGGCCAATGGCACAGGCATGGCCCTGATGGGCTGCACCGGCCTACACCGGTTCGTTCACATTGCGGGCAACGACAACGGCGTGCGGTTCCGCGTCGGGCCATGGGGGGCAATGGTGTCCAACTGCCGGATCTATGGGGAAGACATCGCATTGGCTGCCGGCCACATGCCCGGCCCGCGTGCAAGTGCCGATCGTTTGATCGTGTCCGACGGCCCTGTAAACGCCGATTTTAACCAAGTGTACGTGGAAGTGGGCCGCGTGGTGCCGACCACCCTGTGCCAAGTAAACAACAGCACCGAAGGTTCCTTCATCCGTGCAGCGAACGTGCAGGTGCATGGCAACCTGAGGCGACTGCTGCGCGATGCTACGCGGGCCAGGTCCTATTTCAGGGCGAATGCCTCCGATCCGGGAACGTTTGGATTTTGCTGGAAGCCGGGCCAACCGGCTGGCGAACTGCCCGTGGAATGCGGAAATGCCCCGAAGGACCAAGGACGATCGGCACAGGATGATCCGGGAACTGCGAAGTCCGCTGAAGCACCCACCATCGGCAACCCCACCGGCGGCACATTGGCAAACCCGGCGAGGGGATTCAATGGAAGCGGCCTGTTTTCCATCACGCACGGCAACGATACGGCGCTGCACCAGATCATTGGTGAAATGTCCCCCGATGTGCTTCGGTTTCCCGGCGGAACGTTGGCCAACTTCACCCACCCCAGCGGACTGGGCTATGGCATGCGGGCTTCCGAACTGGCCTCCGTGGCAGGAACCAGCGTTTATGAAAATGTGAACGCCATGTACACTGATGAACAGGCGGAGATCAATGCCGGCATCATCACCCGCAACTATCTCGAGGATGTGATCGATCTGGCCTTGGCCACCAACCGCCGGGTGCTTTTCGTGGCCAACTTGTACAGCGGCACCGTTCAGGAAATGATGACATCGCTGAACAACCTGGCCAATGCCGGGGTGCAACTGGCCGGTGTGGAGCTGGGGAATGAAAGCCACTTGCGTGCGTATGATTCGCGTTTTGGCGGCTATGCCAACTACCTTGCCGTGGCCGCCCCCTTCGCACAAGCCATTGCCAATGCGTTTCCGGACCTTCCCATTGGCCTCAATGGGTATCCTCCCGGTGTGCTTAAGGGCCTGGGTCCCGCCGGTACCCAGCGTGCCCACGATTGGAATGTTGCGGTGAGCAACGCGGCTTTTGGTGATGCGGTGGTGATCCATTGCTATTCCCGCCCCGACAGTTGCAACCAAGCTTCCGTGCCGCCAAACTTTGCGTGCGGCGCGGATTTCAGCCGGGTATATGCCCGGGAAAAACTGGACCAGGCCCTGGACGAATTGTCCGCCATTGGCAACCGGTCCATTTGGATCACCGAGTGGAACATCGATGGGGATTACTCGCATTACGGAAATTCAATCGCCCAATCCCTGTTCTGTGCCGACATGGCCTTCACCATGGCCGAACACCCCAAGGTGAAGGTGAGCACCATGCACAATCTTCTTTCGGTGGATGCGGGTTACAACGTGATTAAAAAGACCTGGCAGGGGTACACCCCCCAGATCAACTACTACACCAGCCAGCTCCTGGCACCGCTCTTCCGTTCAGGCAACAGCGTGCAGTCCTGTGCGCTAAATGGGATGCAGGGCTTGCGGGCCATGGCCTTTCTTGCTCCGGGCCAGCAGACCCAGCACCTGTATGTGATCAACCGTTCGGGTAGTGCCCTGAACTTGGCCAGCTTTGTGGGCACGGCCTTGAACGTGACGGTGGAAACCCTTGGTGGGGATGACCTGGCTGCCGGTACCGGTGCAAATGCGGCAAGGCCGAACGGCAATGTGTCCACTTCCGTGCAGGTGGTGGCGGACATCCATGACGTGCAACTGCCTGCCTACGGCATTGTCCATTTGAGCTGGGCGGCCACACCGGCGGGGCCTGCCCCGGTTTGGGCCACTTCATTCACCGGCCAGGAGGATTGCCGCTTGGTGGCCACTACCGGGACGGACGTGGTGCAATCCAATGCCGGGCGTTGTGCGCAGATCGGGGGAGGGAAGCTCATTACCAACTCCACCTCATCGTTCCCGGCCAGTTTCCAAGTTGGGCGAATTGTGCTCGAAGGGGCCACGTTTCAGGGCATCACAGTGGGGAAGTGGTTGAACGCGCGGGCCCGCTTCGGAAGCGCAGGCCAGATCATGGACCCGGTAACAGGACAGGTGCTGGCTACCGTGCAAGATGGTCAATATTACCCGGAACTGGTGTTGGATTACGCCCAGCCGGTGGCACTGAACTCCGTGATCGGCAAGCCGAACGGAGGGCAGGCTACCGCAGTCATGACCATTAAAGGCATGCGTCTTTATTCCAATTCGCAGTAGGGTCATGCAGGTCCTGAACTACGGGTTCAGGCTCATCTCTTCACCCATTGCACCATTCGCCGTCCTTCGGTAGTGCGTACTTCAACAGTGTACATGCCCGGTGGAAGCTCCGCTGTGCCTAATTCCACCTGTCCTGCCGGAACGGATGCTTCGCGTATCACCCGGCCTGTGACATCAAGCAAGCAGAGGTTCATGCCATCCATGGAAGGGTACTCCATGTGCAGCACGTCCGTGCCGGGGTTGGGGTAAACGATAAGCGTCAAAGCTGTCACGTGCTCCTTGATACCGGAAAAGTGATCGCAGTTGGATCCGGCTCCGTTGTCGTAAAACGGGAAGGCATCATCCACGTAGGTGTGTGACAACCAAACAGGCTCGTCCGTTGCACAAGCGCCCGTGGGGAAGTGCATGCTGCCGGTACCGATACGATCGGTGATGCTGAACGTGTTGGAGGTAAGGTTTCCGAATTGGTCGAGGAATGCACAGGTCAACTGCCGGAAAGAAAGCCCGTTAATGTTCACGTGCGTAGTGTCAGTCACCTGCACGGCGTTGCACAACTCACTTTGTGCGATGGGCAAGCCCGGCGGGTACCAGCGATCGCCGGGCACCGCGTTGAACCGATAGAGTGTGTCCCAGCCTTCGGAGGCTGTCCATTGAAATACAATACTGTCCTGAATGCTGGTGTACAGGTCCCATTGTACCGTGTCCTGCGGCGGGTCGAGGTAGTTCATGATGATGTCCTCCACGGCAATGTGTTGGGCGGTGCGGCCTTGGTAGATCGTATCGCCGAGGTACACGGCATTTTCGCATCCGTCCACGGCCAGGCCGAATAGGTTGGCCATCCATGTTGCGCCCGGTGGGCACCAGAGTTGGGCTTTGGCGGGCACGCAGGCACATCCGGCCAAGCCCAGCAGGAGGGCGATCTGCTTCATTGTTTCATCCATTTCACCGTTCGTCTTCCTTCGGCGGTATTCACTTCAATCAAGTAGATGCCCGGCGAGAGTCCAACGCTGCTTAGCTCCAGTGAACCGGCTGGCGCGGAAGCCTCCACCGCTTGCCGACCAGTGGCATCCTGGACTCGTACTTCCAACCTGCCCTTTGCGCTTGCCTCAATGTGCAGCACGTCCGTGCCGGGATTTGGGTAGACGAGAATCCTTGGCCTTGCGGCATGCTCTGTGACCGCAAGAGGAAGCTCGCAGGACTGGACGGAAGGTCTTTGATAGCTGATCTCATTGTCATGGTAGCAACGGAGCGGTCCACCTTCCCCCGCATCGGTGGCACCATTGGGGAGCGAATAGGGGAGCATGTACCAATCAATTGAACCGATCCGCTCAATCAAGGTATCAAGAAATGTTTGATCACTCCACAGATCACCGAAATTGTATTGCACGGAAAGCCAACGGAGGGGGGTGCCGTCGATGTTGATGTGCCCAGTATCCAAGACGGTGAGGAAAAAGGTCGGCTCAGAAAAGGCGGGTTCCGGCAAATGGATCAGTTGCCATGAATCACCCGGAGGAGCATTGAAATCATAGAGAGTGTCGAAGGCATTCAACTGCGGGTCGAACATCCATACGATACCGGTATCCCCGTATGTATAAAGGCTGGTCAGTGTGTCCACGTAAACCGGCGAGTCGATGACCTGATAAAATCGAATGCGTTCAACTCGGGAGCAGGGTTGGCCATTGATGGTTGTGTCCCCCATATTCCGCATGCGGATGTACCCGGGGCAAAACTGGCAGGCATACCCATCATAATGCCACTCCGCCCCCGGTGGGCACCATTGTTGGGCTTGTGCCGTTGCAATTGAACTCAAGGTCAGAAAGAGTACCATGGTCTGCTTCATCTTGGGTCCATCCGGATAAGGTTTCGCAAGGATTGTTCGATCTGCGCATGCATAACATAGACACATGCATCCCGGTTAACGCAGCCTGTGATACTCGCAATCTATTCATCAAACGCAAGGGACACAAGGCCACATGCGTGGTCCGGTCCCTGTATCGTGAACCAATGGACGATGCGGGAGGTCTTCGCGAAGCGGTTATGCCTTTCGTGCCTGCCGCTTGCTTGATCGGGCCACCTTGGGTCCGGGGCCAGCCAAAGAGCGGATGACGTTCCTCACCGAGGCGGCTTGAATGAATCCGCGGAGGGACAGGTCTTCATCCAGCTTGGGCCAGGATAGCCCCGTCCCTCCGGCGATCAATTCCCATTTCGCCAACTGCGGTTCGCTCGCACCGCGCAAGCGATCGTGGTCCGAGATGTTCGATCGCACCACTTGGCCGTTGTTCAACACCAGCAGGAGCAGATCCAGGGACTTGTCCAAATACACGTCCTTGATCCGAAGGCCCTGCTCATGCACAAGCAAATCTATCGGGTCGGTGGGGCGTTTGTTTGCGACCCTATTCTTGGAAGTGCTCCTCCCAGGCTTTGAGGATGGCATGTCGATGTTGTTTCAGCAGTTGTCGTATTTGGCGCAACTCGCCCACTTTGAACCCAACCGAGTATTCCTCCTCCAACTTGGGGTCCAGTCACCACTTGGCTTCTGCATTGCCCTTGACCACATGTACGTGTGGAGGTTCATGATTTTCGTTGCTATAGAACTTGAATTTGAAGCCGAGCGTGGCGAGTACCAAGGGCATCCGTTCCACAAAACTAAGCTACCACTGAAATACATAGCGAAATTCCAGCCCATTGGCACGGGCTACGGTCCTACCCCGCGTACGACTTCTCCGGGTACGGAATGGGCTCCTTCTCGCAGTGCTTGGGGCCCATCACCTTGGTAGGGTGCGTGGCGTGGTACTCAAACTCGTGGCGGAAGTGGCGAATGGAAGCGGCCACGGGCCATGCGGCGGCATCGCCTGAGGGCGCGCCAACTACTGTGCGTGAACCTTATGCTTCATATAGCAATAGGGCCATCTCATCACTGAGCCGTTCAAATACGCGGTCAGCAGTGAGCAATGGCAAGCCTAGGTACATCGCCGTGGCAGCGATGATGGCATCAGGGAGTTTCAGCCTATGTCTGCGCCGGACCAGGATGGCCTGGTCCATGATGAAGCGGTTCATTTCCACCATGGGCCATTCCCCGACAAAAGCCTCCACGTGCTTGATCTCTGTCTTGGTCATGTCCGGCTTGCCCAGCAATTCCATGCGGGTAATGAAGGAAATGAGCACATCCTGACCATGGATGGCATCTGCTGCCGAACGGTCCCCGCGCAGAAGATAGAGGGCTACGTTGGTGTCCAGCAAAAGACGCTTACCACTCATCGCGCCACTTCCGCTGCAGGGCTACCGGGTCTTCTTTCACTTTCAGCACGCCAACGTACTTGTACACATTCACCTCCCTGGCCTTTTTCCGTGGGGTGGAATACGCCTTGGCCAACAGCGCCTTGATCCGCTGGCGCGACATGCCCCTTTTGATGACCACGACCATGGTTCAAAGATAACGGGTCCCAGATCAACACGACCAACCTACGAAGCACCATGCAATGCAATCAATGTACCCGCAACCACGTACAGCAACTCTTGGGGAGAAGTTCAGATCCCACGCACCAAGGACCCACATGTGATGGCTTTTCCTACCCCGCGTACGACTTCTCCGGGTACGGAATGGGTTCCTTCTCGCAATGCTTCGGGTCCTTCACCTTGGTAGGGTGCGTGGCGTGGTACTCAAACTCGTGGCGGAAGTGGCGAATGGAGGCGGCCACGGGCCATGCGGCGGCATCGCCGAAGGGGCAGATGGTGTTGCCCTCGATGCGGCGCTGCACGTCCCACAGCAGATCGATGTCGTCCGTGCGGGCTAGGCCATGCTCGAAGCGGTACAGGATCTTCTCCATCCAGCCGGTGCCCTCGCGGCAGGGGCTGCACTGTCCGCAGCTCTCGTGGTGGTAAAAACGGCTGTGGTTCCACGTGGCACGCACAATGCACGTGGTGTCGTTCATCACGTAGAAGCCGCCGGAGCCCAGCATGCTTCCGGTTTGGAAGCCGCCGTCGCTGAGGCTTTCATAGGTCATCAGGCGCGTCTCGAACTTGGCCGTGCGGTACAGCAGTTCGGCGGGCAGGATGGGCACTGACGAACCACCGGGGATGCATGCCTTCAACGGCCTTCCGCCGCTGATGCCCCCGCAGTATGCATCGCTCTCAATGAACTCCTCCACGGGCACGCCCAGTTCAATTTCGTACACGCCAGGCTTGTTGATGTGGCCACTGGCGCTGATCAGTTTGGTTCCGGTGCTCTTTCCGATGCCGATCTTGGCATATTCTTCCCCGCCTTCGTTGATGATGGGCACCACAGCGCAAATGGTCTCCACGTTGTTCACCACCGTGGGGCGTTGCCACAAGCCTTTCACCGCCGGGAAAGGCGGCTTGATGCGCGGGTTGCCGCGCTTGCCTTCGAGGCTTTCCAGCAATGCTGTTTCTTCCCCGCAGATGTAGGCACCGGCGCCCACATGCACGTACACGTCCAGGTCGAAGCCGCTGCCCAAGATGTTCTTCCCCAGCCAACCGGCCGCGTATGCTTCGGCAATTGCCTGTTCCAGGATGCGGGCTACATAGAAGTATTCGCCGCGGATGTAGATGTAGCTGGTGTTCGCGCCCATGGCGAAGCAGCTCGGAATGATCCCCTCGATCAGCAGGTGGGGGATCTTTTCCATGAGGTAGCGGTCCTTGAAGGTGCCCGGTTCGCTTTCGTCGGCGTTCACCACCAAGTAGCGGGGTATGCCTTCGGGCTTCGCCAGAAAGCTCCACTTCATGCCGGCAGGGAAGCCCGCGCCGCCGCGCCCGCGCAGGCCGCTTTTCTTCACTTCCTCCAGCACCGATTCCGGCGACATCGTCTTCAGCGCCTTCTCCACGCTGCGGTAGCCGCCGTTGGCGCGGTAGGCCTCCAAGCCGCGGATCCCCGGCTTATTGATGTGTTCCAGTAGCAGTTGACGACCCATCTCAAGCTTCGGTTCGATCCGTGTAGTTGTTGCGCTTTTCCTGGCCGCGCAGCCGCTCGATCAACTCGTCCACCTTTTCGATGGTGAGGTGCTCGTGGTACTTGGCCCCGCATTGCAGCATGGGTGCGGTGCCGCAACTGCCCAGGCATTCCGCGGCCTTCAGGGTGAAGAGGCCGTCTTTGGTGGTTTCGCCGGGCTTGATGCCCAGGCGCTTGCCGATGTGCGCAATGACATCATCCGCGCCGCGCAGCATGCAGGGCACCGTGTGGCACACCTCCAGCACGTGCTTGCCCACCGGGTTCAAGTTGAACATGCTGTAGAACGTGGCCACTTCGTACACCTCGATGTACTGGATGCCCAGCAACTTGGCCACGGCGTCCATGGCGGGCACACTGAGCCATCCGTCGTTCTCCGTTTGTGCCACGTGCAGCATGGGGATCAGCGCGCTCTTGCCGTGGTCCTGCGGATAGCGGCCCATGATGGTGCGGCATTCGGCAAGGCCTTGCTCGCTGAAGGTGAACGGAGGTATGCCTTCAGTGGCGCTATGGGATTGGGTTGGGTAGTCCATCATGCATCGAGTTCCCCCGCGATCACGTTCATGCTGCTCATGGTAAGAATGGCATCACTGAGCATGCCGCCCTTGATGATCTCCGGATAGGCTTGGTAATAGATAAAGCAGGGGCGGCGGAAGTGGACGCGGAACGGTGCACGGCCACCGTCGCTGACGATGTAGAAACCCAATTCGCCGTTGCCGCCTTCCACGCAATGGTAGATCTCGCCCACGGGCACCTCCACTTCGCCCATCACGATCTTGAAGTGCCAGATCAGCGCTTCCATGTCGTTGTATACTTCCTCCTTGGGCGGCAACACCCATTCCGGAACATCGGCGTGGTAGGTGGTCTTGTCGTGGATCTTGTCCAGCTTGTCCATGGCCTGGCGGATGATGTGCAGGCTCTGGCGCATTTCCTCCTGGCGCACGGTGAAACGGTCGTACACGTCCCCGCTCTTGCCCACGGGAATGGCAAAGTCGAAGTCCTGGTAGCTGCTGTACGGATCGGCCACGCGCACGTCGTAGTCCACCCCGGCGGCCCGCAGGTTGGGCCCGGTGAAACCGTACTGCAGGGCGCGCTCGCCTGAGATGGGCCCGCAGTTGATACAGCGGTCCATGAAGATGCGGTTGCGCACGATCAGTTTGTCGAATTCATCCAGCACCGCAGGCAGTTCCTTTACAATGGCGCGGATGCGCTGCCAGGCCAGGTCGGTGAAGTTGCGCTCGAAGCCGCCGATGCGGCCCATGTTGGTGGTGAGGCGCGAGCCGCAGATCTCCTCATACACCTCATAGATCCGCTCGCGGAACTGGTAGTAGTACAGGAAGGGCGTGGTGGCACCGGCATCCTGGCAGATGATGGTGTTGCAGATGATGTGGTCGGTGATCCGGGAGAGTTCCATGATGATCACGCGCAGGTATTCCACCCGCTTGGGCAGGTCGATGCCCAGGAGCTTTTCCACCGCCATCCACCAGCCGAAGTTGTTGATCGGCGCGCTGCAGTAGTTCATCCGGTCCGTGAGCACGGTGATCTGGTTGAACGGCCGGCGTTCGCAGATCTTCTCAAATGCGCGGTGGATGTAGCCGATGGTCTGCTCGGTGTCCAGGATGATCTCCCCGTCCATGGTGAGCACATTCTGGAAGATGCCGTGCGTGGCGGGGTGGGTGGGGCCCAAGTTGAGCGTGGTGAGCTCATGCAGCCCGCCGCCTTCGGACAGGTCTTCCTTCCACAGGTCCGGCCGTGCCTTGGTTTCGCTCATCGTCCGAAGTAGGTGTTGTCCTTGTCCTCGCGCGTGGGGTCTTCCAGCGGATAGTCCTTGCGCATGGGGAAGGCGGGGAAGTCTTCCATGTTGAGGATGCGCTTCAAGTTGGGGTGGCCCGTGAAGTGGATCCCGAAGAAGTCCCATGTTTCACGCTCCATCCAGTTGGCCGTGGGCCACAGGTCGGTCACTGTGGGCAACATGGCCTCGTGCAGCGATACGTGCGTCTTTACGCGGATGCGGTGGCCGATGCGCATGTTGTGCAGGAAGTACACCGCGCCCAGTTCCAGTTCCAGGCCCGGGAAGTGCATGCCGCAGAGCGAGGTAAGGAAGTTGAAGTCCAATTGGTCCCTCAGGAAGGCCAGTACTTCGTGGATCTTCTCCTTGGGCACCACGTAGCACATGGTGTCGTACAGGCGCTCATGGGTGAAGCTGCCCGCACCGAGCAGTTCGGTGAGGCGGTCGGTGACCAATTGGTCACGTTCGGCTTTGATGGTGAAGGCTGGCACGGCTCAGTCGATCTTGTATTTGGTGAGCAGGTCCTCGTATTCCTTGCTGTAGCGGCGGCGCAGGCTTTCGTTCTGTGCCAGCTGCTGGATCTGCATGATGCCGTCGATGACCTGCTCGGGGCGCGGCGGGCATCCGGGCACGTACACGTCCACGGGGATCACCCGGTCGATGCCCTGCAAAACACTGTAGGTGTCGAACACCCCGCCGCTGCTGGCGCACGCGCCCATGCTCAGCACCCACTTGGGCTCGGCCATCTGGGTGTATACCTCGCGCAGTACCGGGGCCATCTTCTTGGCAATGGTGCCCATCACCATCAACAGGTCGCTTTGGCGCGGGCTGAAGCTGAGGCGCTCCATGCCGAAACGCGCCAGATCGTAGTGCGAGCTCATCAGGCTCATGAACTCAATGCCGCAGCAGCTGGTGGCGAAGGGCAGCGGCCACAGGCTGTTCTTGCGTGCCAGGCCAATGGCCTTGTCCGCGCTGGTGGCAAAGAAGCCCGTTCCCATGTAGCCCGGAGGGCCCTCCACGATGGTGGGTTTATCCCGCTTGGGCGCTGTTGCCGCCTGGTCTTTGCGTTCGCTCATTTCCGTTATTCCCACTTCAGGGCGCCTTTCTTGATCACATAGTAGAAGCCGGCCAGCACAAAGCCGAGGAACACCAGCATCTCCACGAAGCCGAACCACCCCAAGGCCTTGAAGTTCACCGCCCATGGGTACATGAAGATCACCTCCACGTCGAAGAGCACGAAGAGGATGGCGATCAAAAAGTACTTCACGCTGAAGGGCGCGCGTGCATTTCCGTGCTGTTCGATGCCGCATTCAAAACTTTCATCCTTGTGGCGGCCGCCGCGCTTGGGGCCCAGCCAGGCGGCAAAACCCAGCGCCACGCCCACGAAGCCGGCCGCAATGAGAACTTGGATGATCACCGGAAGGAAGTCGTGCGGTGCGCTCATGGCTGTTTCAAATTCCGTGCGAACCTACGGGAGCGCGGCGGACATTGCAAAGGTAAGGGCGCGATTGCGGCCCGGTGCCTGATTTCGGGCAGCTTCACCGCCGGGGCTCCCACACCTCCACGCGCAGGTCGTCCACCCGCCATGGGCCGCCGTGTTCATTCCATGCGTATACCTTTAGGTTGTCCTGCGGGGAGCGCACTTCCGGGGTGAGGTAGTCCATCACGAGCGGCACCCAGGTGTTGCGCGTACCCGGCGGGATCAACCAAGTGCCGGTGCGGTAGTGGTACGTTTCCCCGTTGTGGTGGAAGGTCATCACCAAGAGGGGCGGTGCCTGCTGTGGCAGGCTGTCGCCTACCCACAGCCTGGCCGATGCGCGCAGCCAGGCGTGGTCCTTGCGGGTCAGCTCGGCATAGGTGATGTCGGGGCCGGGCGTCCAAGGCACTTCCGCCGTAAACCGGAAACTGCTGTCCGGCCGGTCATCGAACGTGTAGTTGCAGAGTTCGTGCATGGTGTATCCGGTACTATCCGTGAAATGCTCCTCGGATGATGCGGAACGTTCCACCATTAGCAAGCTTTCCGCACCGGCAGGCATGACCGTGCGGCCGAAAATGGCCCAGTAGTATGCCCGGGTGATGCGGTCCTTGGGGAGGATGCGCTCTTGCCATTGCCAGGTTTGGAAGAGGTTCAGCAGCACCACCAGCGCAAGCAGCAGGCCTGCTGGCCAGCGCCAATTCCGCTTCTGCCAAGCGGTTTGCAGGCACACGCCCAGCGGGATGGCCAGCACCGTGTATGCAGGTACCAGCGAACGTGAACTGAAGGAACCTCCGGCATACCACCATGTGCTCCAGGCGGAGATCATCCAAAGGTCGGCGAGGAAAAAGAGCAGCACAGCCCAAAACGTTTCGCGGTGGTGCCGCCACAACAACGGAATGCCGATGAGCGCAAAGGCCATCAACGGGGTATACAGCAGCCAGCCTTTCCGGTAGCTCAAGAGGAAGTTGACGGTGTGCGGCGGCAGAAAGTCGAAGCCCTCGCCTGGGTTCACGTAGGAATAGAAAAGCCAGTGCCCGGTGACGGCGTGCCAATAGAACAACTGCGGCGATGCCGCGAGGATGAATGCCGCAGCGGATAGGACTACCTGCCCATAATGCGTTCGAAGCAGTTCCCACTTTCGCCTCCATCCATGTTCCCCCTGCGGAAGCCAAAGCAGCGGGATCAACAGGCATACGCCTTCGGAAGGGCGTACCAGGGTGATCAGCCCGGCGGAAGCGCCGATCAGCAAAGCAGCGCGCAAGCCTGGCTGCTTGTGCCAACGGATGGTGGCCCACAGCAGCAGGGCATAAAGCAGAAAGAGCGGTGTGTGGGTGAGCAAGGTGCCGTCCCAGGCGGTGAGCTGCAGGTAGTTGGTGCCGAAAACGATCAGCAGGAGGAGCAGCGCGGTCCAATTGTCGTTGAAGTAGTTGAGCAGCACCTTGCGCAGCACGAACAGGCCGAGCACGGCGTAGAGCAGGCAGCCGAATGCAAGGATGAACTGGTAGGGTGGTGAGAAACCGTCCGCCGGGAAACCCAGCACGGGTGCGGCCCCATTGGCAATGAGGAAAAAGGGCGCGTAGAGCACAGCCATGCCGGCGCTGTACTTGATCACGCGGTTGCCGTCCGGGCCGTCCACCAGTTGGTACAGGGTGGCCGAGGGCTCGTACTGCACCATCACGCTGTCCAACCAGGCGTGATCCTGCAGCCCGAGGTCGTGGTGGATGAAGGTGGCCGGCAGGTAGAGGTAATAGCCGAAGACGTCCCAATTGAGCACGTTGCGCGGCGGTGTTGCCGTGCGCAACAGAACCAATGCTGCGCAACCGGCTAAAACGGCGATGAGCGAGCGGCGCTGCATGCGTCAAGCGAGGCGGCCGATCAGTGTCCCGGCCCCTGCTCAGGGCTTCTTCAGCTCGAAGTTCTCCAGGAACTTCGTGGTGAAGTCGCCGCTGCGGAACTTGGCGTCCTGCATCAGTTGCAGGTGGAAGGGGATGGTGGTGTGGATGCCCTCGATCACGTATTCGCTCAGTGCCCGTTCCATCTTGGCCAGGGCCTCCTCGCGGGTCTGTGCGCTCACGATCAGCTTGCCGATCATGCTGTCGTAATTCGGTGGGATGGTGTAGCCTGCGTAGGCATGCGTGTCGATGCGCACGCCGTGGCCGCCGGGGCTGTGGTAGCTGGCGATCTTGCCGGGGTTGGGCCGGAAATCGTTGAAGGGGTCCTCGGCGTTGATGCGGCACTGGATGCTGTGGCGCGTGGGTTCGTAGTTGAGGCCGCTGATGGGAATGCCCGCGGCGATCTTGATCTGCTCGCGCACCAGGTCGAAGTCGATCACTTCCTCAGTGATGGTGTGCTCCACCTGGATCCGCGTGTTCATCTCCATAAAGTAGAAGTTCCGGTCCTTGTCCACCAGGAACTCCACGGTGCCCACGCCTTCGTAGTTCACGCTGGCCGCAGCCTTGATGGCGGCCTCGCCCATCTTCTTGCGGAGCGCCTTGGTCATGAACGGGCTGGGCGTTTCCTCCACCAGCTTCTGGTGGCGGCGCTGAATGCTGCAATCGCGCTCGCTCATGTGGCAGAAGGTGCCATACTGGTCGCCTGCGATCTGGATCTCTATGTGGCGTGGCTCCAGCACGTACTTCTCCATGTACATGCCCGGATTGCCGAATGCGGCCCCGGCTTCTTGGCTGGCCAGTTCAAAGGCTTCCTGGAAATCCTCTTCTTTCCACACCAGGCGCATGCCCTTGCCGCCGCCGCCGGCAGTAGCCTTCAAGATCACCGGGTAGCCGATGCGCTTGGCTTCTTTCTTGGCCAGGGAAAGGTCGGTGATGAGGCCCTCGGTGCCGGGCACCACGGGCACGCCGGCCTTGATCATGGTGGCCTTGGCCGTGGCTTTGTCGCCCATGGCCTCGATCTGCTCCGGCAGGGCGCCGATGAACTTGATGCCGTGCTCCTGGCAGATCCGGCTGAACTTGGCGTTCTCGCTCAGGAAGCCGTAGCCCGGATGGATCGCGTCCGCATTGGTGATCTCCGCTGCCGCTATGATGCGACTCATGTTCAAGTAGCTGTCCCTGCTCGGCGGCGGGCCGATGCAAACGGCCTCGTCCGCAAAGCGCACCGGAAGGCTGTCGCGGTCGGCAGTGCTGTATACCGCCACTGTCTTGATGCCCATTTCACGGGCCGTGCGGATCACGCGCAGGGCGATCTCGCCGCGGTTGGCTATGAGGATCTTCTTGAACATGCTCGCTCAGTGATTTACCGCAAAGACGCCAAAGGCGCAAAGCCTGAACGAGCTGCTTGGCGTGCTTGGCGTCTTTGCGGTGGAATGCAATTAGGCTGGGTCCACCAGGAACAGGGGTTGGTCGTACTCCACGGGCTTGGCGTCGTCCACCAGCACCTTCACGATCTTGCCGCTCACCTCGCTCTCAATTTCGTTAAAGAGCTTCATGGCCTCGATGATGCAGATCGCCTTGCCGGGCTTGATCTCGTCCCCCACATTGACGAACAAGGGCTTGCCCGGGCCTGAAGAACGGTAGAAAGTGCCGATCATCGGGGCCTTGATGGTGATGTACTTGGATTCGGCGGCGGGGGCTGCTGCCGGTGCCGCAGGTGATGCAGGCGCAGGTGCCGGGGCTGCAGGTGCTGCAGGCATGGGTGCGGGTGCATAGGCCGGTGGCGTGGCGATAACCTGCACTTCCTTCTTGCTTGCCGCGGTCTTGATGGTGATCTTGAAGTCCTTTTGCTCGATCTCCACCTCGCTCACGCCGCTCTTGGCAACGAATTTGATCAGGTCCTGGATCTGGGTGATGTTCATGGCTTCCATGGAAAAGGTAAAGGCCCTTCGGGAGGGCCAAGGTAGAAAAGTCAGCGGTTCAGCCTCCGTAGGCCCACTTCAAGTAGATGGCGCCCCAGGTGAAACCGCCCCCGAACGCGGAAAGGACAAGGTTGTCGCCCTTCTTCAGGCGGCTCTCCCATTCCCACAGGCACAGGGGGATGGTGCCCGAGGTGGTGTTGCCGTATTTGTGGATGTTCAGCATCACCTTGCTTTCATCCAGGCCCATGCGGTGGGCGGTGGCGTCGATGATGCGCTTGTTGGCCTGGTGCGGTACCAGCCAAGCCACATCGTCCGCGGTAAGCTTGTTGCGTTCCATGATCTCCGCGCTCACGTCGGCCATGTTGGTAACGGCGAACTTGAACACGGCTTTGCCTTCCTGGTGCACGAAGTGTTCCTTGGCATCCACCGTTTGGTGGGTGGCCGGGCGCATGGAGCCGCCCGCTTTTTGGTGCAGGTACTGGCAGCCGCTGCCGTCGGCGCGCAAAATGCTGTCCAGCACGCCGAATCCCTCGTTGTTCGGCTCCAGCAGCACCGCCCCGGCCCCGTCCCCGAAGATGATGCAGGTGGAGCGGTCGGTGTAGTCGATGATGCTGCTCATCTTGTCGCCGCCCACCACCACCACCTTCTTATGGTGGCCGCTTTCAATGAACTGCGAACCTGTCACCAGGCCGTACATGAAGCCGGAACAGGCAGCGTTGAGGTCGAAGCCCCAAGCGTTCCTGGCGCCCACCTTATCGCAGATGATGTTCGCCGTGGCGGGAAACTGCATGTCGGCGGTCACGGTGCAGCAGATCAGCAGGTCGATCTCCAACGGGTCGATGCCACGCTTGGCGCACAGGCCTTTCACCGCCTCCACGGCCATTACGCTAAGCCCTTGGTCCTTGCCTTTCAGGATGCGCCGCTCCTTGATGCCCGTGCGCTCGGTGATCCACGCATCGTTGGTGTCCACCATCGTTTCCAGGATCGCGTTGGTGAGCACGAATTCCGGTAGGTAGCCTTGTACGGCGGTGATGGCGGCGGTGGTCTTCATGGGATGGTGGCCGTAAGGCGGAAACCGCCTTAGGCAGGCTGTTCAAAGGCTTCGTGGATGCGCTCGTGCAGTTTGCTTTCCACCACTTGGCGGGTAAGGAGCAGCATGTTCTTGATGGTGCCGGCGTTGCTGATGCCGTGGCCGATCATCACTGTGCCGTCCACGCCCAGCACCGGGGTGCCGCCATAGTTTTGGTAGTCGAACCGGTCCAGGAAGGGGTCGTCGCCGCCACGCTTCTTCACCAGGTCGTGGAAGGCCTCCAGGGCCTTGAGCACCACGTTGCCGGTGAAACCGTCGCAGACCACCACATCGGCCTTGTCCAGGAACAGGTCGCGCCCTTCCACGTTGCCAATGAAGTTGAAGCGGTCCGTGCCTTTCATCAGGGCATGTGCCGCCAAGGTGAGGGCGTTGCCTTTCTTTTCCTCCTCACCGATGCTCAACAAGCCCACTTTGGGGCTTTCTATGCTGTACACGTGTTGTGCGAACAGCGAGCCGAGCAGCCCGAACTGGAACAGTACTTCCGGCTTGCAGTCCGCATTCGCGCCCACGTCCACCATCAGCCCGAAACGGCCGTCGGCCTTGGGCATGATGCTGGTGATGCAGGGCCGCTGCACTCCCGGCAGGGGTTTCAGCACCATTACGCTGCCTACCAGCATGGCCCCGGTATTGCCGGTGCTGGCGAAGGCATCCAAGGCTCCCTGCTTCATCAGCTTGAAGCCCATTGCAATGCTGCTTTCCGGCTTGGCGGCCAGCGCTTTGGTGGCGTGGTCCCCCATGGTGATGTCATCCCGGCTGGGGATGATGTCGAAATCGGCTTCCACAGCCCCTTCGGCCTGCAGGCCCGCCCGTATGGCGACTTCATCGCCGAGCAGCACCAAGCGTACCCCTTCGGGCAATTCCTTGGATGCCAGCACGGCACCCTTTATGGGCACGGCCGGTCCGTGGTCGCTGCCCATGATGTCCACTCCTATCCTCATCCGAGGTCGTGGGGACGTCACCGGGTATGGTTAAGCTTCGGAAGCCTTGGTGCTCAGCACCTTGCCGCGGTACATCAGGTCGTCGCCCACCTTGTAGGCGCGGTGGCGCTGGTGGGTTTCACCCGTGGTGGAGCAGGTGCTCAACGTGGCCGTGGCGGCATGCTGGTGCGTGCGGCGCTTAGCGGTGCGGGTTTTCGAAAATCGGCGTTTCGGGTTTGGCATGGTCTAAGGAATGAAAGCGTTCAGGCGTTCTTCTTTTTCAGTTTGTTGAGGGCCGCCCAGCGCGGATCAGGCCCATTTTCAGGATGCACAAGCACCTTGTTCAGTGCATTTTCCACCTCCGGGTCGCACTGCCCGGCCGGGTGTACGTGCCGGTAGGGCAGGTTCAGGCTGATGCACTCGAAGATGTAGTGCGTCAGGTTGATCTCGTGCGCGTCCGGATCAATGCTCACCAATTCATCGTCGTCGCTCACGTTTTCGGGGGATAGCTTGAAGACTTGGCGTTGGTCGCCCTTAATGGCCTGCTGCATCGGTGCATTGCAATGGTCGCACAGCATGTCGATATGGCCCTCTACATGGATCCGGGCCACCAGCAGGTGGCTGCTCTTCTCCAGTACCACGTGCGCATTTGCCTGCCCGCCCATAAAGTCTTCCACGCCCGTTGCCGTGAAGAAGGACGGGCCCAGCACAAAGTCGAACGCATGCGTTCCGTCCTTCAACCCACTGAAGGCAATTGTATGTTCGGGCAGGGCTTCCACGGCAGGGGGCTACTTTTTTCGGGAAAGGACCGGCAAATTTAAGGCAAACACCGGTTCGTTCGGCAAATTGAGGCCGGGCCGGGCCGCTGGCAGGTTTTGGACCGTGGGGCTGCCATGAAGGAAAAATGGGCGCAGGAAGCCACATTTGATCCAATCTACATACATTAGCGGACCATGGCGAAAACGGCAAGACCCCCCCGGACGAATCCGGAAGGGTGCTGTGTCGTCTCGTTCCAGTGCCTGGCGGAAGCAATTGCGGTCACACCACTCTCCAATAGCATGATTCCCCAAAACCCTTCCGGCACAATGAACGACATTCGTTTGGCGTCAACTAATGCACAGGCTCTCAAGCAACCGGGCCACTCTCCAATGCCCCGCGATTGCAAACTGCACACTGCCACTCCGGGAACGAACGAATTTCCTTTCGGAAATCGGGCGCAACCTACCATTACGTGGAAGGCCAGGGTGTAGAATTTTTGCGACAGGGCCAAATTCAACCCCCAACCGCTCCCTGCAATGAGTTCCACTTTCTTGATCGCGGATGACCATGTGATCGTTCGCCGCGGCTTGCGCAACCTGCTGTACGACCAATACCACGCATCGGACATTACCGAGGTGGCCACGTGCAAGGAATTATTGGCCGTGCTTGATACCAAGGGCTTCACCCTGCTGCTGCTGGACCTGCAGCTCACCGACGGGAGCACGCTGGACTACTTGGAGAGGATCTGTACGGAGCATCCTGAAATGAAGGTGCTGGTGTACACCATGCGTTCCGAAGAGGTTTATGCCCAAAGGGTCCTTGCCTTGGGCGGGGCCGGCTATCTGAGCAAGGAGAGCAGCGAGGAGGAAGTAGTTCGCGCCATCCGCCAAGTGTTGCAGGGAAAGGAGTATGTAAGCACCAGCATCGAGGACCATTTGCAGGAGAAGGATGAAAGCGGCAAGAGCAACCCCCTTCACCTGTTGTCAGATCGGGAGCTCAGCGTAATGGACGACCTGTTGGCCGGGTTGGGCGTGAAGGAAATCTCGCTCCGCCTCGGCCTGCAACCCTCCACGGTGGCCACCTACAAAGCGCGGCTTTTTGACAAGCTCGGGGTTACCAACCTGTTGGACCTCCAGCGGCTTGCCAAGGCACACAGGCACCACGTGGAATGACCCCCGACCCCCTGCGGCAGGCCGTATTCCGGTTGCGGTATCTGGCCGTGGCCTTAGCAGCCGCCCTGGGGTTGGCCAAGGCCGTTGCGCAGGAGGGGTGGTCCAAGGAACAGTACACATCGGAGAACGGCTTGCTCCAGAACAGGGTGCATGCCATGGAGCGCGATCCATGGGGCGGCCTGTTGATCGGCACCGAGGGCGGACTGGTGCGGTTTGACGGGGAGAATTTCCAGCAGATAGGAATCCCCTCGCCTGAAGGCATGCTGCCCAGCCGCGTGCTGGAGATCGTGCCCATCACGGACGGGGGTTACGTGGTGCGCGATGCCGGCAGCCGGCAATTCCTGTACAAGAACAACGAGCTGACCGCGATCACGGGGGAAGCTCCGGCCCGCAAGCCCACGGCCCG
>JAFDZY010000191.1 GCA_018266685.1 Bacteroidota bacterium | reverse complement strand
TGAATACGGGTGCGGACGCGGTGAAGTTTGTATTTTTCATGCAGCCCGAGGCGGTGTTGCCATCGGCGTTGACTTCTCTGAAGATGCCATATCACTGGCGCGCGCAAAAACAAAAGAGTTGAATATCGCTGTTGATTTCTTTGTTTCTTCTTTTTCTGAATATCCCGTCGTAGAAAATAGTTTTGACAGAATTCTGGCGTCGGAATTCATAGAGCATATCTCCCCAAGCGAGGGGTGTGAATTTTTCAATCTGGCGTACAAGGCATTAAAACCTGGCGGAAAATTACTGATATTTACATTTCCGAACACATTGCAGAGAAAATATGGATATCCAATTTTACGGCTGGCCTATTCAATACTTGGTGAGAATCTTCCAAAAATCCAGAGCGACACGATTTCAGAGCATTACAAGCTATACCATCTTAACGAGCAAAATTATTTCACCCTGCGCAACAGTGCAAAATTGGCTGGATTTTCAAATATACATGTTGGCTACGACATTCCACTCCACAATGAAAGTGGTTGGATAAAAAATTTCTTAAAGAAGGCCATTAATATCTCCCCTTTGCGGCATCTGCTTTTCACCAATTTGTATCTGCTGGCCGAGAAGTGAACCTCTTCCTTATCCCATCCTGGTACCCCACCCCCAGCAGCCTCCTCAGCGGCGTGTTCACGCAGGAACATGCGCAAGCCTTGGCGGCGCTGGCGCCAGATATCACCGTCGTCGCCAGCCTGTGGGGCCATGCCGACGCCGTCTTGCCCGCGCGCAGCCCTTGGCGCTGGCCGCAGCGGATGCTGTGGCGGTTGCGGCAAAAGAGTGATGAGGTACGCCAAAACCAGGGCGTGCATGACGTCTTTAACGCCAAGATTCATTGGAGTGGCCGCCTGCCCTTTGGCGGCGTGCGGCAATTGATCGCCGTCAACCGCCGTAATTTCGACCTGGCCCAGCAGCGATTTGGCAAGATGGATTTGATCCACGCCCACGTCAGCTACCCCGGCGGCTATATTGCATCGCTGCTGGCGCAGGAACACCACATTCCCTATGTGCTGACCGAGCACATGAGCCCCTTTCCCTTCGCCAGTTTGCAGCGCGCTGGCCAACCCCTGCCTGAAATTGCCCAAGCGTTCCAACAAGCGGCCGCCTCGATTGCCGTCAGTCCCTCGCTGGCAGACCGCATCGCCTCTTTTGGCTACCCCCGGCCCGTGGTCATTCCCAACGTGGTGGACGAGCGCGTTTTTGTCCCGGGTGAGTCCAGCTCCAGCAAGACCGTGTTCTTTACACTTTGCGGGATCTCCGAGCAAAAAGGCATCGATCACTTGCTTGACGCGATTGCCCTGTGGAATCCGCCAGCCGACCGTTTTGAATTTCGCATCGGTGGCGACGGCCCGCAGCGCACCGCCTACCAAGCCAAGGCGCAGGCACTGGGGTTGAATGACCGGGTGCGCTGGCTAGGGGCAGTCGATCGTGTGCAAGTCCCGGCGCTGTTCCGCGATTGCCACATCTTCGTCATGCCCTCGCGTCACGAGACTTTTGGTGTGGTCTATGCCGAGGCCATTGCCAGCGGCAAGCCCATCATCGCCACCCGGTGTGGCGGGCCGGAGTTCATCGTCAACGCCATCAATGGCCAGTTGGTGGATGTTGGCGATGTGCCCGCACTGGCGCGGGTGATGCAGGACATGGCGGCAAATTGGCACCGCTACAACCCACAGGCCATTCGGCAAGATTTTGAAGGGCGCTTTTCACGCCAGGCCGTCGTGCAGCAACTGCGCGCGCTCTACCACCAAACACTGAAACAGACCGGATAACGCCATGTGTGGAATTGCCGGAGGTTGGTGGACGCTACTCACCCAGGCCGCAGCCAGCCTGCCTCAAGCCCTGTATGCCATGCGCCACCGCGGGCCGGATGACCGTGGGCAAGATTTATGCCCGGTGGGCGCTGCCACCCTCGGGCTGGCCCAGGCCCGCCTGTCCATCATCGACCTGAGCGCGGGTGGCCATCAGCCGATGCACTCGCATGACCAGCGCTGGAGCATCGTCTTCAACGGTGAGATCTACAACTACCGAGAACTGCGCGCCGAGCTGCAAGCCGGTGGCCACAGTTTTGTATCGGATTCCGATACCGAGGTGCTGCTGTCCGCCTGGGCGCAATGGGGCCGAGCCTGCCTGCCGCGCCTGGTGGGCATGTTTGCTTTTGCGGTGTACGACCGCCAGCAGCGAAGCCTGACTTGCGTGCGCGACGCCTTCGGCATCAAGCCTTTTTTCTATAGCAACGGGCCCGAAGGTTTTCGCTTTGCCTCAGAGGTACCCGCCCTGCTGAAGTTGCTGCCCGGCAAGCCGCAACTGAACTGGCAGCGTGCCTACGACTATCTGGTGCATGGCGACTATGACAGCGGGCCCGATACCTTTTTTTCAGGTGTTCATCACCTGCTGCCTGGCCATTGGCTCCGTGTCGATCTGACTACAGGAAAAAGCAGCGAGCCGCAACGCTGGTGGGTACCAGGAATTCAAGAACGGCCGGGCTGGCGCTTCGACGATGCCGTGGAGCAGGTGCGCGAACAGTTCCTGCAGAACATTCGCCTGCACCTGCGCAGCGACGTGCCATTGGGGGCGGCGCTGTCTGGTGGCATCGATTCGTCCGCCGTGGTCTGCGCCATGCGCCATGTGGAGCCAGATCTGCCGATCCACACTTTCAGTTTTATCGCTGCTGGCAGCGATGTGAACGAAGAGCAGTGGGTAGATCGGATCAATGCCCACGTCGGCGCCATCCCGCACAAAGTGACTGCCACCGGCGCCGAATTGGCGTGCGACTTAGACGACATGATTCGCGCCCAGGGTGAGCCTTTTGGCAGCACCAGCATCTATGCGCAGTACCGCGTGTTTCAACGCGCCAAAGAGCAGGGCGTGACCGTGACTCTAGATGGCCAAGGGGCGGATGAAACGCTGGCGGGCTACAGTGGATATGCTGGACAACGAATACGCAGTTTGATTGAAGAGGGTAAGTGGCAACAAGCATGGCAATTCTTGGACAACTGGGCGCAGTGGCCCGGACGAAGTCGGGCGATGGGCACAAAAGCTGCCATAGGGGCTTTTGCCCAGGGAGGAGTACATGAAGCGCTGCACAAGATCAACGGCAGCAAGACAGCTCCCGATTGGCTACATACAGACCCATTGAGGGATGCTGGCGTGCGGCTTCGCATTCCTCAACAGTTTCCTCAAAGCGATAAAAAAGGGCGTCGAGTCATGGCTGAACTGGGGCTGGCACTTTCACAACGGGGCCTGCCTGCCTTGTTGCGTCATGGCGACAGAAATTCCATGCGGTTCTCCATGGAAAGCCGCGTTCCTTTTTTGACTTTGGATATGACGGACTTGCTGCTGTCCATGCCGGAGGATTTTCTTATATCTGGACAAGGTCAAACGAAAAATGTGTTCCGCGCGGCAATGCGCGGTATCGTGCCAGATGATGTTTTGGATCGAAAAGACAAAATCGGATTTGCAACACCAGAGCGAGATTGGCTTATTGATATTCAAAACGCGGCGCGTGATTGGTTGCGAGTTGATCTACATCTATCATTCATCGATCAAGCAAAAATAAAGCAAGAGTTCGAGGCAATTGTTTCCAGTAGAAGAAAATTCACAAGGCAGCTGTGGCGATGGATAAATTTTTACAGATGGCATGCATCGTTCATTTGAGAATTGGAATGATATGGATATTGCTGCGCCGCGAAACAAAATCAATTTTTTAGCTTATGAAGATACTATTCAGGCGCCAAAGCAATCTGGATTCGCTGCCAGCCATTGCCAGGGCAGATGCTTTCAAAAAATATTTTTCCAAAAGGAATTTTTCCTGCATCGATGTTGAAAATTTATCGTTGCGGAAATTGAGGGTACATCTGGACGGTAATTCTGGAGAAGATCCGGTTTATGTGTTTATCTCGATGCCGCCATTTCGGGGATGGGATATATTTTTGCAATCGAGAGTTCGTGTGATACTGGATATCCGAGATGGCTGGTCGATTGCAATGAAGTCTGGCTACGGTGGTACTACTTCAAATAAGCCGACGAAGTCATGGGTCGCATCGAACGTTGAGCGATGGGCAATTCGGCGTTCATTTATTTCGATTGCTTGCACCAATGGTCTGCAGCAACATTTGGAAAAAATTTCGCATCAGCCAGTACTGCTTATTCCGAACGGAATTTCTGATGATGATCTCGAACTCGTTAAAAAAATCAAGATTCGTCGGGATTTCTTGAAGAACCCGCAATATGTATCATTCATTTGTTCGGGTCAATTTTCAGAATATGGTGCGGACAAGACAAGAAAGTTGTTAAAAACAATTGTTGATCGATATGGCAAAGACGGGAATCTGCTGGTGCGGCTGGCAGGCAGTGATGCGGAAATAAATGCTTGGACAATCCGATATTTCCGAGAGATAACTCGTGGCACGGGTTGCATTGAAATACTTCCCCGGATGACAAGGGCGCGACTGTTTGAGATTATTGCTTCCTGCGACTACGGGTTGAGCATTGTTCGGGATCCTGATTATGAGTTTGGAACGAAGATTTTTGATTACATCGCTTTGGGGTTGCCGGTAGTCAATTATTTTGATATGCCCAATAATTTCACGCGCCATTTCAATGCCTGCTTGGATGTACCTTTTGAATTCAATGCGGCGTTACCGGAGATCAGGCGGAGCGTCTTGATTGAAAAAGAATTATCTAAGACGGTATTCTGATCGGATGAGAGTAGGGCTTCTTTCCGGTGCCAATTCCATTCATACCCTTCGGTGGGCCAATGGCCTCAACACCGCAGGGCACGAAGTGCATGTGATCTCGCAGCATCGTGCGCGGGAACCCTTTGCACCCGGGGTGCAACTTCATCTGTTTCCGTACGGCGGCACATTGGGTTATTTCGTGATGGCTGCCTCAGTGCGTCGGCTGCTGAAAAATCTGCGCCCCGACATCGTCAATGCGCACTACGCCAGTGGCTACGCGACCACCGCGCGGCTGGTGGGCTACCGGCCTTGGCTGCTGTCGGTGTGGGGCAGTGATGCATATGACTTTCCGAGCAAGTCACCGCTGCACCGGGCCTTGGTGCGCGGCAACTTGCGGGCGGCAGACGCCGTCGCGTCCACCAGTCATTGCATGGCCGAGGTCACGCACGCATTGGTGCCCTCGTTGGGCCAGATTGCCATCACCCCGTTCGGTGTCGATATGGATGCGTACGCCGATGCAGTACCCACGGCGCTGGCGCAGCCAGGGCGTTGGGTGGTGGGTACGGTCAAAACCATGGCCGACAAGTACGGCATCGACACCTTGATTCAGGCATTTGCCTTGTTGCTTGCAAATCTCCAAGCCAGCAACCCTGACATGGCTCGGCAACTGCATCTGCGCCTGGTAGGCGACGGCCCCCAAATGCAGGCGTTGAGGCAGTTGGCCGCACAGCTTGGTGTGGCCGAGCGCGTGCAGTTTGTCGGTCACGTGGACCACGCCCACGTCCCGTATGAACTGGCCCAACTTGACGTGTACGTGGCGCTCAGTCGGCTGGACAGCGAAAGCTTCGGCGTGGCCATTATCGAAGCCGGCGCCGCCGCACGGCCCGTGGTGGTGTCGGATGCGGGCGGCCTGCCCGAGGTAGTGGTGGATGGCGTGACCGGCCTGGTCGTGCCGCGCGAAAATCCGCAGGCCGCCGCGGATGCCATCGAGCGACTGTTGCGCGACGCTGATCTGCGCCAGCGCATGGGGGCGGCCGCTCAGTTGCATGTCGCGCAGCACTACAGCTGGCC
>JAFDZY010000190.1 GCA_018266685.1 Bacteroidota bacterium | reverse complement strand
GAAGTCGTTGTTGAAGTCGCCCAGCATCTCACCCTCCTCGTCGCTCGCCGTTGCTGGCACCACGCCCAGCTTGCGCATGGTGTCATACATGGGCCGGTCGATGGGTTCGCCGGTGATCACCAGCTTGGTGCCGGGCTGGAGGTCGGTGCTGAATCCGTCCACAAACACATCCTCGTTGGCGAAGACCACCAACGGCGCACCGTCGATGCTGCCGTACTCCTGGAGGGCGATGTCCTCCAAGCACTGGCCGGGCTGTACGATAATGGTGCGGTCAGGCATTGGTTGTGAGGTTGATGCCGTCGGCGATGGCATTGAGGTCCTTCCCGTCCCGCTCGAGCTGGGTGCGCACCAGGCTCCGCAGTTCGCTGGTGGTAAACCTGCTGTTGGTGCGCCGTATCAGATTGCAGCCGCAGAGGGGATCGTGGCGCATCTCGCCCTGGTTGGTGAGCATGATGAGCGCCACCTCCTGGGTGAGGCTGTCGCCGGTGGCGATGCCGCCATTCCGCAGCACCAGCCGTCCGCTATCGTCCAGCAGGAAGTCGCGCGCTTCGTCAGCCATGTTTCACGATCGGGTTCTCGTAGCTTGTAGGTTCGGCCGGCAGCATCGGTGCGGCCCACGTGGTAAAGGCGGCCTTCAGCGTCACCAAGTCCAGCACGGTGGGCATCGGCACTGTGGGAGTCCATGCGTTCAGTGCGGCCACCAGTGCATTCACCTTGGCGATCAGCTGGGCATCCACGCTCCGTACTGTTGCAGCCCGCACCAGGCCGCCGTTAGCATTCCCGTGTATACGCTGCTCCTGGATGCGCTCGGCGTACAGCAGCACGGTTGCTGTGGCCTGGTTCTCGATCAAGCCCAGCAACACCTTGCTGCCAGGCATCGGCACGGTGATCGTGTCACCCAAGCCAAGAAGCACATCGTAGTAGGCAACGCCGTCCTTGTTGGCCTCCATGGTGCCTTGCTCCGGGCTGGCACTGGCGCAGGTGGCCCAGACCGTAGTCACAGGCACGTTGGCCTTCACTTGGGCTATGATGGCTGCCTTCAGCTTGTCCAGGCTATCCATTGGCCGTGCCCGATGTTGCGGCCCATTGCTGTGCCAGTTTTACCTCACGCACGAATCCCTCGGGGCCGAACGTCACGTTCACCGCCTCGGCCAAATAGAGGCCGTTGCGCTCCGGGCGTTCGCTGCTGCGCAGGTCCACCTTATCGCCAAAGCGGCACCACGGTATCCCGAAGCCCTTGAAGCCTCCTTCAAAACCGTCGTACTTGAACTTCTCCAGGTCGGCCTTTGCCAACTTCTCCAGCTCGGCCTTGCTGTTGATGCCATAATAGTTCAGTGTGCGGGCCTCGCCGTCGGGGTCGCCCACCTCCACGGTGATGTCGGAGCCGTCGCGCTTCAGGCTCTTGGCCGTCACCTTCAGGCTCACCTCGTCCGCCAAGCGGTACTTCAGGTCACTGCTGCGCACGTTCTTCTCCAGGTCGTACACGGCGGCCTCCGCATTGGTGTCGAATAGCACCCCGCAGTACACGGTGTCGCCCTTCAGATAGCTCACCAGCCCGAAACTGTCAGTAAGGGCCTTGAACGCTTCGCTCTTGCGCACCTTGGCAAACCGCACAGGGCCTACCGTGGCATCCATGGCCACCACCTGGAAAGCGCCGCCAACAAGTTCCTTCACCATGGTGGGCACGTGGGCGGCCTTGTAACTGGCGCTGAACGACTGTTGCAGCAGTTTCCACAGGCCATCGCGGCACTCCAGCACGATGGGCACGTCGGCGCCTACGGAAGTGAGAAACCCCCTGAACTCCTCCCGCAGGTCGCCGCCGTACCCAAGTCGGATCACCACTGCATCGCCGCGCCGCAGCAGCTCCTTCACCGGCGTTCGGCGGAACTGTTCGATGTTTCGCGGCAGCTTCACCGTTGCCTCCTGGCACACGTTGTGCACCGTGCTGCGCACCTCCACGCCCGCCACCTGCCGCAGCTCCATCGCCGGGCGGCGGTCGTTCTCCGGGAACTCCACATGGCAGCACATGGCCAGCGTCATTGCTTGCGGGCGTTGCGGCGCTCTCGCACCAGGTTCCAAGCCCACACCCCGGCGGCCTTCATCAGGCCGCCCACGAAGCCGCACGCGGCGGCCACGACCAAAGCCTTGGCCACGCTGGGGTCGGCGGCCCAACTCATCACGCCTGCCACGGCACTGCCCGCACCGATCACCATGGTCGCCACCGGATTATCATGATGCACTTCAATCATTTCAGGAGGAGTTCAAGTGGGGTGTCGCTGTCGCACTGCATTTGGTAGCCGACCAATCTTGGTTTTCCGGGTATCTGATTGAAGGAGATCGACCGGATCACCAGCCGATGCACGTCACGGCGGTTGAACATGTCGCTCCGGACTTCAATGCTGTCCGCCAGGCGCTCGTATTTCAGCAACCGATTCTCCATCATCTCCAGCGTGGAAGCTCCTTGTGGGTGGTTGCGTTCGTCCATGATGATGCCGCTGATCCTGATGGACCAATCACCGTCGCTATACACCTCCTTTACGCTGCCGCGCGCGGCGCTCACCTGCGTGGTGATGATGCTCTTTTCGCAGCTCATTTCAGCGACGCTGGTGACGGGCAGCCGCAGGTCGTCCATCCGCTCCTCCACGACGCGGCCGTCCGCGTCGAACCGTTTGTAAGCCGGCGCGCCAACGAACAGGATGGGATGAAGAACAGGCGTTCCGATGCTGCTCTTGGCCAGCACACTGCTATCGGGCACGACCTCAATGCCTGCGAAGCTCACGCGCGGTGCTTCATGCTTCGCTGCCTCCATGGCCTCCGGATAGCTCACCGGAGCGGCGATGCCGTACAGGACCGAGAGCATTCCCGGCAGGTTGAAGCGAGGGGTATTGTTGTCCTGGCTCATCCGATCGCGAATTGGGCATCATTCAGCTTGTTCACCAACTGGGCCACCACCTTGTCGGCGGCGGCCTGCGCACCCTCCATCACGTTGCGGCCCAGTCCGAAGCTGTTCTTTATCTCGATGTTCATGGTGATGATCCGGTCGCCGCCGCCCGCCCCTCCAATGGACACTCCGTCCTCGGAACCTGCGCGCTTCTTCCCTTTTCCGCCCGCGGCCTTATCCGCAAGAGCGGCATCCACGAACGATGCTCCGCCCTGCACGACGGCATCCAGCGCGCTTAGCGGCTTGGCTTGGCCCTCAAGCACCGGGACCAGGCCATTGCTCAACGGCTTCAGCTCAACAACAGGCTGGTAATTCACGGGAAGTACCGCCTGCTGTTCATTGCTTTCCCGGTCCTGACTTGCGCGGAATGAGGCACGGCCTTCGGCATCGCCCTTCGCATAGGCCATTCCTACACGCAGGCCCAGGCCCTGGGATTGCCGGATGGCTTCCGTACCTGCCTTGGCCGGGGCCATCAGGTTGTCCACCATGCCCTTGCCGAACTGGGCCGCACCGTCCTTCAGCTTGTCCCAGCCTTTGCTCCAGTCACCGGTGGCCATGTCCCAAACGCCGCCGAGAACACCACCAAGCCCCTTCGCCATCTCCACGATCCCGCTGAACGCACTCTTCACCACCTCCCAGATGCCGGAGAACACCTCCTTTGCCGCCTCCCAGAAGCCGTACAGGAATGCCCTGAAGCCCTCGAAGTGGTTCCAGGCGTAGACAACAACGCCAACGAGCGCAGCGACTGCGGCGATCACAAGACCTATCGGGTTGGCGGTAAGTGCTGCGTTCCATGCCCATTGCGCGGCTGTCACAATACCGGTCCAAGCAGCCCCTGCCATTTGCAGGATGTTCAGCTTGCCCACCCAGGCTACCGCTCCTTTCAATGCCGCGCCCAACTTGGAGTTCATCACCATGGACAACCCCTCCTGGGCATTGCGCAGGTTCGCCAAAATGCCCACCCCGTCAAATGCGAGGTTCATGAAGGGCAGGAAGTTCTTGGTAGCGCCGAACACGGTGATTCCGAAGTCCGCCATCTGCGCCTTCCACCTGCCCATGCGCTCGGAGAACGATTCCATTACCGTGCCCGCTGAGTTCTTCAGCGCATCCGTGTCCTTGTTGATGCCCTCGGTGATCGTGTCTATGTCATCGGCGTGGGCGACCAACGCGGAGGCCGCGCTCACGTTCACCGTACCGAAGATCATGCCCAGGGCCGCCACGTCCTTCTCCAATGGCTTCAACATGCGCAGCCGCTCGGTGTAGCTGATCGTGTTGTCCGCCAGCTTCTTCACGTCCACGCCAGCGGCCTTCAATACATTGAGCTGCTGCTCGGGCATCGTAGTGGCCTGGCCCAGCGTAAGCAGCACGTTGCGCATGGCAACGCCACCCTCGGCACCTTTCTTTCCGGCCGCGTCCAGCACTTCCAGGCTGGCTGCCAAGGTCTCAATGTCAACGCCACTGTCCTTGGCCAGCTTGCCTACCTGTGCAACTGCTGCGGCCAAGGCCGGAACCTCGGCCCCGCCTTGGTTTGCGGCGGCGGCAAGTGTATTGGCTGTCCGGGCCGCAGCAGCCGTGGCCTCTGCGGCATTGTTCACATCCACGCCGTACTGGTTCAGCACGTTGGTGATCGCAGCCCCTGCTCCGGCCACGTCACCGTCCATGGTCTTGCTCAGCAGGGTGGCCTGGCGGGCCATCGCCTCGATCGCGTCCGGCTGGGAGGCAAGGGCGGGGCCAAGCTGCCCCACCAGTATCTTCATGGTTTCCAGGCTGGCAGCGGCATCGCCGCCGAAGGTCTTCGCCAGCCCGCGCGCCCGCTCCCCCAGGTCGTCCAGCGCACTGCCGGTCACGCCGGTCATGGCACTGAGGTCGTGCAGGTTCTTATCGAAGGCAATGCCGGGTTCCACCGCTTGGTTCAGGCTGTCCTTCAGCCCGGCGAAGCTCGCGGCAATGGCCCCGATGTCGATCGGGCGGATGCCGTTCATGGCCTTGGCCATCTTGTTGGCATCCTCGCTCACACCGGTAAGCGCCTTGTGCATGTCGCCCATGCCGCCGCTCACGGATTTCTCCATGCGCTGCACCACGGTCTCCACGTTGGTAAAAGAACCCTTGAGCGCGTTCAGGTCGCTGAAGACCTGCTTCAGCACCTCGATCTCTATGGTGATCTTCTCGCCGCTCATTCCACTTCATGTCCGAACAGCCGCGCCAAAGCCGTCAGCCGGTCATCGCGCAGCCAGGCCGCCTCGCACCACCGCTCCATGAACTCCGCATCGCTGAGGGTGTCCGGATCAAGGCCGAACTCGCTCCGCACCAGCGCGCGCCCCTTTCGTAACTGCTCCGCCGCCGGGTCGGGGTCTATGGCTCGACGACGAACGGTTCCCCCACTTCGGCGGCAAGCACCTTGAACAACCGGCCCACGCCCGTGATCATGCCGAAGAGCAGCTCCTCGTCCTGGTCAACCTGCGGGTCCACCGCCAGCTTGCAGTTGGTGTACATCACTCGGCCCTGCTTGATGGCATCATCGCCACCCATGGCAGCGGCTGCGCTCATGATGCTCAACGTGGGCTTCTTGAACAGCCCGGTGAAGATCCGCCCGTCCTTGCGCACATGCACGGGGTAAACCGCGCCGTGCTGGCGAGCCAACTCCTTTACCCTTTCAGCCGTAAAGCCTTCGGGCAGCGGCGTGGCATGGGTATCAGCCTTCTGTTCTTCGCTCTTCTTCATCAGGGGTTGTGTATCGGTTACTGAACGTTCCAATCAATGTGGGTGCAGAAACATCCCATCTTCATGCCGATGGACTTGTCGCCCTGCTTCACCTCCTTGGTGGCACCGGTGAACTCGAAGTTTCGGATCATGTCCTTTACCACCTTGTCCCCCTGGCTGTACAGCACGCTCACATCGGTGGCTGGCACTTCCTGCAAGCGCGTGTTGGCGGGCAGGCTGGCCATCAGTCCGTTGTACTCCTCCGCCAGCAAGGTGACTGAGCATTGGGCCTTGTAGTTCCCCGAGCCGGTGCCAACAGGCATGGCCCCCGCACCCATCACCGCTTCCTTCTCCACCTCATCGTCGTAGCTCAGCTCCAGGATGCCCTCCACCGTGCGGCCGAAGAGCACGAACTGTACCTGGTTCCAGCCCATCACGCGGCCGAATTTGTTCACAATGGTCGTCTGTGCCATCTATAGCGATCGGATTGATTGGGGTTAGGATTGGGCCGGGTTGTTGAAGCCGATCTCGGCTTCGATGGCTTTGGCAATGCCGTTCGGCGTAATGCTCACCTTCACCAGCACCTTGCCCTGGGCGATCACGTCCTGGTTGGGGTCCATGGCAAAGCGGAAGTCCGCGATCTCACCCTCGGCCAGCAACGAGTTCAGCTCGCGCTTGCTCGCCGCATCCCAGTCTGCAACGGAGCTGGCCTTGATCTTGCCACTGGCAGGGTCGATCTGCACCTTGCTGTTCATGCGCGGCACCAGGGCACGGCGCACCATGCGCGCCGCCTCGTTCCACAGCCTGTTGATGTGGATGGTGTCGTAGTCGTCCGTCACCAGCGTACAGGTGGCATCGCCGTTCAGGTACACCCCTGGGTATCCCTCGTAGTAGCCCGCGTAGCCGTAGCCCTTGGCCGTCAGGTCATCGCGCTGGATCTGCGGGATGGTCTCATAAGCGTTGCCGCTGCTGGTGCCGAACTTCACCCAACGGTTCTGCCGGGTGTCGGTGAGGCTGTAGTTCGCGCTGCCCCGCTTGTTGCTGGGGTAGCGCTCCAGCATCACGCTGCCGATGCTCTCGCTGAGCATGCGGCAGCCGATGCTGCCGAGCACCGTGCCCACGGCGGCGGTGCTGGCGAAGTTGGCCGGGTAGCCCAATGCGGCGAAGTAGCCGCTGTCGCAGGCCACGGTCACATGCACCTGCGGTGCGTTCAGCGCCTTCAGGTCCACGGGCGCGGCGGACACAATGCCGCCCAGCACCACGCAGTCCACGTACACGTTGGCGGCAGCCTGCGCCTCCACCCACTGCTGGGCGGTGGCGATGTCTGCGGCCACCGTGCCGCCGAAGCCGCCGGTTACGGTAGGCAGGGTGGCCGGGTCGAAGCCGTACACCACGCCGATGTAGCGCACCTTGTTTCCGCTGACCGCCATGATGTCGCCCAGGTGGGTGGCGAAGGATGCGGGTGCTTCGGGCACGGGCTTCACGAAGAGCGTGCCGTCCGGGTTCAGCCGGAAGAACTCGCTGATGTGGTACCAGGCCATCGCGGTGGTGGCGCTGGCCCCGGTGGTGTTGTTGGCATCGCTGGCCGGGCTAAGGCCCAGCGCCGTGGCATCGTCCAGGCTGTGCAGCTCGTAGGTCTTGCCGGTCTCGAACTTGCCGGGCACGAAGTATGCCTTGCGCAGCAGCAGGCCCGCCACGTTGCGGTCGCTCGGGGCTTGCTGCCCCAGCCCGCCGTTGATCTTAATGATGTTTGGTCCCCGGAAGCTCATTCAAATGCTGGTTCAATGGCGTTTCACTTCTTCTTGCCCTTGGGCTTGGCGGCCTCTTCAGGGGCAGCCTCCGCAGCCTCTTCAGGGACGGCGGGTTCACTGCCGTTCTCCGGCTTCACCTTCTTCACCTCGCTGCGCAGCACCTTCACTGGCGCGGGCAGCCTGTGCATGTAGGCGTGGTTGTCGGCCAGGTTCTGCACCTCGGGCAGGAAGGCGTTGCCGTCCTCGGTCACGTACACGGCCTCGGCCTGCGGGTTGGCGGCCAGCACCTCCTTGGCGGCCCGTTCCATCTGCTTGTTCATGCTACTACAGTAGTTTCAGCAGCGGCCACAGCCGCCATAGGGTAAGTAATGCCGCTACCGCCAAGGCCCACCAGGCCCAGCGCGGCGTGTGCGTGATCTCCACCGTTTGCTGGCGCAGCTCGGTGCGCACCTTGTCCTGGTGCGTTTCCGTCCAGCGGTCCCACAGCCTGGCCTTCATGGCCACGGTATCGCAGCCCCCGCTGTGCGTAAGCTGCCCATGGCTGATGCTCACCGTGCTCCAGGCCCGCTCGCTGCGCGCCGTGGTGGGCGGCAGGTCCGCGCCCGGCGGCGGCAGCGGAAGCGAGGCTTCCACCATTGCCCCAGGCACCTTCAGCAGGGTATCGCGGGGAGACGCGCCGGAGCGGACTTCCGTCCGCTGCGACGTGTCGGTCCTCGTTACTTCCTTGCGCGCCCTGCAACCGGCCAGTGCGGCCATCAGCAGCAGCGCCATCGCCATGTATGTAGTCAGTGATCGCATAGACCTTGCTTAGCTGCCTGCGGCGGGCGTACACGCCGTCGCCTTCGCGGCTTCCGGGGCCGCTGGTGTTGCCTTCGATGGTGGTGATGTAGTCGCCGTCCAGGGCCGTCACAAGGCCCACGTGGCCCACGCGGCCCAGGCTGGCGTAGTAGATGCTGAACACATCCCCGGGGCGCGGGGAGCGGGACGCCTTACGGGGCGTCCACACCTGGTCCTTGGGCTGGGCCAAGGCAGGGCTCCACGCGCTCCGGGGATTGCCCACGCCGCAGCCGCTGAGGTGATAGCATACGAAAGCCGCGCACCAGCTGTAGCCGGAGCCGAGCCCGACGTGGGCAAGGTAGCGCTCCACCTCGGGGCCGTCGTTGCGGCCGGAGGCTTCGCGCACGCCCACGTCGGCTGCGGCGTTCATCACCACGCATGTGCGTTGGTCGGCGGGCACTGCGGCCTGGGCCGTGGTACAGCCGCTCATGGCCAGGAACACCAGGCCGAAGAAAAGAATGGCGAACATGCGCAGACTGAACGAGCTGCGCTCTGCTTCGGGCAGCAGGTCGAACTGGTCCACCACGTTGTGCTTCAGGTGGGTGTATGCCTTGGGGGCCACCACGCGCAGGCCCATCCAGGCGGCCAGCGCGTAGATCACCACCCGCAGCACGGTCCAGAATACCGTTTCCGTCTGCGCGGCCATGTCGTACTGGCCGGTGGTGGGCCACCAGGTGGCGCTCACCCAGCGCACCAGCAGCAGCACCAGGCTGAGCAGGCCCAGTAGGGCCAGCTCCTCCTTGTATCGCTTCAGTTCACGCATTCGGTAATTTGCTTCTTGGCCCGGGGTTCAAGGTCACACGTTGGCGCTGATAATCGCGCCGAAGCCGGTGGTCTTCACGGGCAGCGTCACGCTCCACAGGCGGTAGCCGCACACGGTCTGCCGGTTCTCGGGGTCCATGGAGGCATCGCGGTAGTAGAACTTCAGGTCACCGTTGGCGGTGAAGCTCCTGCCGGGCAGGAACACCACGCTGGCCTTGCGGTCACCGGCGGCACCTGCGGCACCGAATGCCTTCTTGGCAGCGGCGGCGTTGAACACCGGCGCGTTCACGTACTTGTAGGTCTCGAAGCCGTAGTAGCTCGGGAGGATCATGCCCTCCTTGGCGTTGTGGTACGGAAGCGCGAAGCTCAGGTCGGCCAGCAGCAGGTCGGCGCAGTGCTCGGGGCACAGCACCAGGCGGCGGCCTTGCTGGGGCACCTTCAGGTTGTCCAGGGCCAGTTGCAGGCGGATGATGTCGGCGGGCACCAGCCGCTTGCGGCCCGTGCCGTCGTCCGCGCCGGTGGTTTGCAGCACCGGCGTGTCGGCGGTGTTGCCGGCCACGCACAGGCTGTGCAGGGCGTGGCTCAGGATCTGCTCGTTCAGCGTGTCGCGGTGCTGGCGGATCACGCTGCCCTCCTTGTCGTAGGGGAGCGCGTACAGCTCATCGTCGGTCACCTTGGTGTTGGTGGTGTCGTACTTGTTCAACGCCACGGCGATGTTGTCATCGGTGCGCTGCGCCACCGCGATGGGGTAGGTGTTGTTGTTGATCAGCACGGTGGGGTCGGCCCCGATCTCGGTGATGTTGATCACGTTGTTGCCCACGTACTGGTCCTTGCGGGATACCCCGGCCAGGAACTCGCCGAATGCGCGGAACTTCTCCACCAGTTCCGTCTCCCACATCTGCTTGAGCACCACGGCATGCGCCACGCCCTGCGGCATGGGCAGGAAGCTCAGCAGTGCGCTGCCGGCAGCGCAGCCTAAGAAGGCCGCGCCGATGCCGATGTCGAGGGCCATGCCCACGGCCACGGCCATGATGAGGCAGGTGAAGAGCGTGTAAAAGAGGCTGGAAATGTGCTTCATTGATCTGGCTTTGGCCTTTGGTTCGTTTTCGGTTGCTTGTTGCTTGTTCAGGCGGTGAGCTTGGCCTTCTTGCCGTACTTGGCCTGGTAGAGGCGTTGGAACTCGTCCGGGTTCTTCTTCATCATGGCCTGCAAGCCCTTCAGGTCGGTGGTGGCCCACTGGTCGTAGGTCCACGCATCACGGCCTGCGGCCTGCGCCTCCTTCTTTGCCCCGGCGGTCTCCTTGGCCAGCTCGGGTGCGGCCACCAGGGCCTCCACCTCCGCCTTGGTGGCATCGTAGGCCGCCGCGAACTTGGCCTCGAAGCTGGCGCGGTGCGCCTCGGTGAGCTTGCGCTCGGCCACGGCCTTGTCCAGGATGGCCTTCACATTGGCCTTGCGCTGCGCCACGGCGGCGGCAGCGTGCTGCTCATTCGCCTGCTTCAGCTCGTTCACGCGGGCCACCACCTCGGCCTCCGTTGCACCTTCGGGCATGCCCAGCATGGCACGCATCGCTTTGATGTCCATCTCGTCGTTGTTAATGGCCGCGCGGGCCTTGGGTAACTTACTTGCAGGGCAGCCGCAGGCCGCAATGCGCGCCACGGCCTCTTCGTCGAACAGGTCGACATCCTGTTCATCGTCCTCGTTGTCCCGGTCGGCCACCAAGCCGTCCACGAAGCCTTCGGCAACGGCCTCCGCACCGGTGTACCAGCGGTCGCCCTTGCCCCACAGCGCTTCTATCTCGTCCTCGGTCTTGCCGGTCTTCTTGGCGTAGGCCGCGCGGTACTCCTTGGTGATGTCCTCAATGAGCTTCAGCGCGGACTTGAGGTCGTCCTCGGTGCCCTCAGCCCCGGCGAGTGGCTTATGCACCATGTAGGACGTGCTCGCACGGACGCGGAACTCATCCAGCATGACGCCCAGCCACGTGGCCGCACTGGCCACTACAGCCCCGCCCTCGCCAGTGATGCGCCCAGGCAGCATGCGCAGCATGGCGAGGATGCGCTTGGCCTCGAACACGGAGCCGCCCTCACTGTCAATGTACACGTGCGCGTCGCGCACGCCTTGCGCCTGCATGCCCGCGATGGCCGTGCGCACATCGGCGGCGTTGGCCTTGTCCCAGGACGCGATCACGCCCTCAATGCGCACATCGGCGCGTTGGCCGTTGCGTTGGGCGGTGATGTGCAGCTGGCGCTTTTTCATGCGTTGTGCCGCAAACATGCAAACGCTTGCAAGCCCTTGCCAAACGCGGCTTCCATGATGGGGGTACACGCTCCCCGGTTGTGGGAATTTGACCGCGCGCGCGTTGCCTCATGGGGCCACATTTGTGGCCATGGCGAAGGACGGCGCACGGGCCAATGCCCGCATCATGTTCGTGGAGCAGGGCAAGAACCGAAAGGAGATCGCCAACGCATTGGGCGTGCGCGACAAGACCGTGGGCGACTGGGCGGCCAAGGGCAACTGGGAAGACCAGCGCACCGCCTGGCTCACCCGTACGCAGAACGTGGAGCGCACGCTGCGCGGCCTCATCCAGACCTACAGCGAGCAGCTCAACACCCTGGAGCAACAGGGCGATGGCGACCCGAAGGAGAAGGCCCGCTTGGTGGACGCCCTGGTGAAAACGAGCAAGAGCCTGGAGGTGGTGCGCGCCGAGAACGACGTGACCTTGAGCGCCAGGCTGAAGGTGATGGAGTGGGTGTTCGGCGAGCTGCAAAAGCACGATGCCGCCACCCACCTGAAACTGGTGGAGTTCCAAAGCCTGCTGCTGGATGAGGCGGCAAGGATGCACGCATGAGCAGGGCCGCACGCGAACGCAAGAACGCCGAGCGGCTGCTGGCCGCCTACCGGCGCAAGCTGGAGATCCTGCGGAACTCCACGGGGTTCAACGCGCATGAAACGAGCGTTGAACAAACCCAGCGCATCGCCCAGGCCCAGGCCGACCCCGTGACTTTTGCCGAGACCTACCTGCCGCACTACACCACCAGTCCCTGCGCGGACTTCCAGCGGGCCGCCGCCATGCGCATCCTGCGCACCGGCGACATCCGCATCGTGCTGCGCTGGGCCAGGGCGCACGCCAAGAGCGTGTGGGCCGACATCATCATTCCGCTGTGGCTGTGGGCTAAGGGCGAGAAGATGTACGTCGTACTCATTGGCAGCAGCCAGGACCGCG
>JAFDZY010000018.1 GCA_018266685.1 Bacteroidota bacterium | reverse complement strand
GCAAGTTGTGCATTCGGCGGGCCGGAGGCCCTACGAATGAACGCACTCGGCAAAAAGCCGAGCGCGTACTGTCGGGTGATGTCGACCAACCGCGAGCACTCGCTCGGGATTTTCCCGAGCGAGTGTGCCTGATAGGGCCTCCGGCCCGTCTATGAACCACGTGTGCAAGTTGTGCATTCGGCGGGCCGGAGGCCCTACGAATGAACGCACTCGGCAAAAAGCCGAGCGCGTACTGTCGGGCGATGTCGACCAACCGCGAGCACTCGCTCGGCAAAAAGCCGAACGAGTGTGCCTGATAGGGCCTCCGGCCCGTCTATGAACCACGTGTGCAAGTGTGTATTCGGCGGGCCGGAGGCCCTACGAATGAACGCACTCGGCAAAAAGCCGAGCGCGAGCTGTCGGGTGATGTCGACCAACTACATTCGGTCCATGTCCGAGATCCGCAAGGCCAACGTGGAAGGCGCCACCTACTTCGTCACGTTCACGGTGGTCGGTTGGGTGGATGTGTTCACCCGCAAGGAACTGGCCGATGAGCTGGTACGTAACATCCGGTATTGCCAGGTGCACAAGGGCATGGATCTGTTTGCGTACGTGATCATGTCCAACCATGTACACTTCGTGTTGCGGCGCCGTGATGGCTTGCTGGCGGACCTGTTGCGCGATTTCAAAAACTTCAGCGCCAAGCAACTGTTGCACCTGATTGCCACGCTGCCCAACGAAAGCCGGAGCGAATGGATGATGCGCCATTTCGGCCGTGCAGGGAAGACGAGTGCGCAGAACAAGAACTATGCGTTCTGGATCAAGGACAGCCATCCGACGGAACTGTACACGCAACCTGTGTTCGACCAAAAGGTGAACTACATTCACATGAACCCTGTTGTGAGCGGCATCGTCAGCGAACCGGAACATTACCTGTTGAGCAGTGCGCATCCGGATGGCCCGTTGGAATTGAACGGGTATGGGTGAAGTGGAGCAATGGTTAGAGGCGGGCCGGAGGCCCTATGACGGAACGCACTCGGCAAACAGCCGAGCGCTTGCATGCGTGGATGGTGCGTGGATGGGCCGGCGGCCCAATGCATGCACGCACCCGGTAAGAAGCAGGGCGCTTGCTACTGGAGCATATCTTGCACATAAATTCAGGGTGAACATGCATTACTTTAAATCCATCGTCCTTTCCCTCTTGTCCACTTCCCTTTCGGCACAGCCTGTGCTCAACTCGGATGAGATGTTGCCCTTCGGCAGTGAAATGACGCTGTGGAACTCAGGCAATTCCAATATTGTGATCGACACGACCATCCAAGGTGCCAACGCGGTCTGGGATTTTTCAGCATTGGACCATTGGGAATCGGATAGGCCGGACCTGCATCTCACCGTTGTCAACCCGTCCACCACGCCTTATGCATCTTCTTTCCCCGGCTCAAACTATGCCTGGATGGAGGCTCCCTATACGGCCTACCGGTATTTCAACCTTAGCAATTCCAGCCTAAAACGGGTCGGTTCATACACAGCTGCCTTGAACATCTACTCAAACCCGCAGGTGGAGATGGTCTATCCACTGCAGCTGGGCACCACCAGTACGGATACATGGGACAACACTTTTTCCACGACAGGCGGCACTTATTCACTCACTTGCGTGGGCACGGGCACACTGATCCTTCCAAGCGGTACATGGCAGGATGCATTGATGGTGCGGGTCTGGGTCACAGAGGGAACCTATGATCCCTACCTGGCATTTTTCTGGTACAGTTCCACCGACGGGGCCATATTGGTGCAGCACATCGGCCAGTACTTAGCCGAATGGAACGAGTGGTACCCGGACACCTACCATCTTCACTCTGTCAATGTTGGAGTAGAGGAACACCCATCCTTGGAATTGATGTCCATGCAAAATCCGGTGACGGATGTCCTCCGGATGGAGACCCGCAGTCTACAGGGTGGCCAGCAGCCATGGCGCGTGGTCAGCCTTACAGGACAGGTGGCGGCCAGTGGCAGCTTTGCGTCTTCAGCAGGCCAGACGGACCGCTGGAATATCCCCGTGCAGGAACTGGCCCCGGGGATGTATGTGTTGTGGGTCGGGGATGCGCAAGAGGCCGCATGCATGCGCTTCGTGAAACAATAGCCGCGCTGTCCATCCCCCGCTCGGGTGCAAAACCCCGGCGCTCGGCTTGACCGGTAATTCCAAGGACCTGCCGAGTGCCCCGCGCCACGGTCCGCCTCCGGCGGTTTCCAATGCAGGACCGTATCATGAAGCAGATCGTCCATGGCCGGAGGCCGAAGTGGAAGGAGGCACTCGGCAAACAGCCGGGCGCCGGGACGGGGCATCAATCCGGCGGGCCGGAGGCCCTATGCATGGACGCACTCGGCAAAAAGCCGAGCGCGTCCATGCGGGGTATTAAAGGAAACAAACGCACACACGGGCATCAGATCCAGGTCACGGTGACCGCGCGAACGCTTCCCGCCCATCTACCTTTACGGCATGGCCCCTTTGATCGCGCTCGCATCCTTGTTCGTCGCGTGCATGGTGGTAGGCCAACTCGGCTTTTCCTTCTTCGCTGACTGGACAGTGTGCTTGCGTTTCGCCTTGGCGGGCATGTTCCTGCTCACCGCCTCCGCGCACTGGGGCAAGCGCCGCGCGGAGTTGGTCCGCATGGTGCCGCCCGTCCTCGGCAATGCAGGTATTTGGGTCACGCTTACGGGCATGCTGGAGATCGTGGGTGCGGTCGGTCTGCTTGTGCCGGCCACAGTACATTGGGCGGCCATCGGCCTCGGCCTGTTGCTGGTGGCCCTGTTCCCCGCCAATGTGCATGCGGCCCGCAGTGGCGGCACGCTGGACGGCAAGCCCGTGATGGGCGTGCTGCCGCGCGGCCTGCTGCAAGTGCTTTTCCTGGCCTGCACCATGGCCGTGGCGGTGGGTGCATGAAGCGCGCACGATCCGGCCGCAGTCTGCTCCGGGCATTGTGTGTGCCTTATGTTCGCGCACATCAATACCGCAATGCATCATGGAAACTTGGCTCACCACCTTGATCACCAAGACCCCGCAGGAGGGCTATGAACTCGCCATCAAAATGGCCCGCATGGGCGTGAAGTACACACAACCTTCCGCTGAAGTGCGCGACAAGCTGCGTCCTGCTTATGCGGAAAGTGCGAACAGCCTGACGGCGGCATCGCAGGTCATCGCCATCAACTTCCAGACGGTGGCGGCGGCAAACAACTACTGGCGCGGTTGATCAGGGCCGAATGCCGTGCTTGGCCAGGAGCGCGCGGCCGGCAAACCTGCCCATGGCGAAGCAGCCCTGCAGCAGGAAACCGCCGGTGGGCGCATCCCAATCCACCATTTCGCCGATGGCGGAGAGGTGCGGATGCAACTTGAACGAGAAGTCCGCATTGAGCGCATCGGTGGGGATACCACCCACGGTGCTGATGGCCTCGCCCACGGGCCGCAGGCCGGCAACGGGCAGGCGCAGGTCCTTGATCGCTTCCGCGAACCGTTGCGGTGAAGCGAACACTTCCCTCGGCGTAAAAGCCTTCACCAGCGCGAGCTGTGCGCGGTTCAAACCGACGGCTTCACCGAAGTGCTTGGCGGCCTTGTTGCCGATGCGTTCCACCAATCGATCAGCGGTGCTCTCCGGCTTCAGGTCTGCGTGCAACACAGTTTCTCCACTGCGGAGCGCGGGCACCACGGGGTAGATGGCGTTGCCTTCCAATCCGTGCTTGGTGATGGTGGACTCGCCCCATGCAGTCATTCCGCCCGCCGTGAACCGCACATTCTTTAGCGGCTTGCCTTCGTGTGCTTGGACGAAGCTTTCAGGCCAAACGATCTCCACGCCGCAGTTCGAAGCACCGAACGGCCGCACGTCAATGCCTATTTCTTTGAACAACGCAGGCCAGATGCCGGTGGAACCCGTTACGGGCCAGGAGGCCCCGCCAAGCGCGAAGATCACGTGGTCTGCTTCCAGTTCGATCAGTTCTTCGTTGTTCTCAATCACCGCGCGCCCTTCGGCGTTGAAGCCGGTGAAGGCGTGCCCGGTATGGAGGTGCACGCCTTGCTGCAACAGCCGTTGGCGGATCTGTTCCAGCACGTCGATGGGCTTGATGCCCTTCTTTGGAAACACCCGGCCACTGGTGCCCGTGAATGTTTCAATGCCCATTTCCATCAGCCATGTGCGCAGGTTTGCCGGGCCGAAAGCGGATAGTGCCTCGTCCAAAAAACCGGAAGGGGAATAGTGTTTGAGCAATTCCTTGCCTTCGGCCTGGTTGCTGAGGTTGAACCCGCCCTGCCCGGCCACCAGGAACTTGCGGCCGATGTTGCGGCCGTGCTCATACAGGTCCACCTCCGCATGAGGTGCCAGCGTGTCCGCAGCCATCAGGCCGGCGGGACCGCCGCCGATGACCGCAATGCGCAAGCGGGTTGTCATGGTGCAAAGGAGGTGATCGGCCGGGATTGGTGCTTGAACTGATCTTATGAACTGCAGGATGTGCGCATTGATGTGGTCGATCACCGTTGACACTTGGGCTGAACAAGATCAACTTTGGGTCACCAAAACACAAACACATGCATCGAACATTACTCCTGTTGTGCGTTCCATCCATGGCCGCATCGGCACAGCCGGTGATCCAATACGCCAACCTGGTGCCCATCGGCTATTCCTCAGCCATCCACATGGTGAGCAATCCCGGCACCAGTGACCCAAGCCCGGACGGAGCGAACGTGACCTGGGACTTCAGCTCCGCCACGTTGGTGATGAACGTAGGCACCATGACCTGGGTGGATCCCGCCACCACACCGCAAGGCGCAAGTTACCCGGCCAGCAACCTGGCCCAGCATATCACGGCCCCGGGGCAAGACATGTACAACTACTACAATTTGCAGACCACCCAACTTGACCAACTGGCCGATGGCGTTGGGAGCGGTGATGTTTCCGTCTACGCCGATCCGAAGACCGTCCTGCAGTTCCCGATGAACTACGGCGATTCCTATGTGGACAATTTCACGGACAACGGAACGCCCAATTCATACACACGCACCTACAGCGCCTACGGTACGGTGATCCTTTCCACGGGTACGTATACAAACGTAGCAAAGGTCATAAGCACCAGTGGTACCATTGATTTCCTCACCACGAACCCCGTGGCCCAGTTGGTGCACATAGAGGACGATGGCAGCGTGCTTGTGTCCGGCGACCCGGTGAACGCCGTGGCGGAGATTGGTGCTTCCCCATTGCGCGCATGGCCCAATCCAGCCACGAGTGATGTGTTTGTGAGCGGCGTTCAACGGCCCGGCACATGGGAGTTGGTGGATGCTGTGGGCCGTATGCAACTGAACGGCACGGCAGCTCCCGGAACCCTTGAGTTGCCATTGGGCGGGCTGGCCGCCGGCTGCTATACCTTGGTCCTGCACGATGCGGCAGGGCGCCGCGAGCTGCGCGTAGTGAAGCAATAGGAGCCCCGCGTTGCAGCCAGGCCAAGGCGATGGTGGGTGTGCTGGGCCACCGCCATTGCCTTGGGCCGCTATTTCAAGCCACCTTGGATGAATTGAAGCACGGCCTTGCCCTTGGCCGTTTCACCACCGTTCAGGTCGCTGAGGATGGTGGTGTTGTTGCGTTTTCCCGGGTTGTACAGCACTTGGTCCAGCAGGTAATCGCCGGGCCGTAGGTGGGCCAGGATGTTCCGCTCGTGCGTAATGGTGGCCGGACCCATTTGTTG
>JAFDZY010000189.1 GCA_018266685.1 Bacteroidota bacterium | reverse complement strand
GGCGGAATAAGCGCCGTTGGTAAAGGTCGGCGTGTACAAGCCGCTGCCCGCAGCCGTCCAGCCGGCGCTTGCGCCTTGGTCGTTGCGGCGCCAGCTGCTGTCGGTGGCGGCGGGGGTGTTCAGCCAATTGCTGCCCGGCACATCGGTGGTGCTGCAGCGGTTGCTCCAGCTTTCGAAGCTTTGGGTGTAGCTGCCGGTGAAGGCCAAGTAGGGGGGGGCGGCCATAAGGGTAACCGCAGCAATGTTGGTGGTTGCCGAGCTGCTTGAGGCCGTGCAGGTGGTGGTGCGGCGGTAGGAAACCGGGCCGCTGTAGGGGGCAGTGGTGTAGGTGGCGTTGGTATTGGTGCCGCCGGCATTGGCCCAGGTGGCGCCGCCATCGGTGCTTTGCTCCCAGAGGTACGTGAGGCCCGCAGCCAAGGTGCCGCCGGTGGGGGAGAGGGTGCTGCTAGCCCCCATGCACGTAGGGGTGTTGGCAGGCAGTGTGCCTGCTACGGGCGTGCCGGTGCAGGGAATGGCAGCATACGCAAATTGTATCTGGGCCACGGTGTTGCTGGTGCTCTGGGACGTTGCGGTAGGCGCTGTCGGAAGAATGTCACCGCTGTCTTGGTAAAAATAGATGCCCTTACTCCCTGTGGAAGGAGTGATTGAGTAGCCCTTCCATGAAGGCAAAGAGCCATAGGTAGGGGTGTTTTCATCCACTGCAACCACGATGTTGCTGATTCCATCCCAATAGAATGGGGTGCTCAGCGTAATTTCCATCCATGTGCCGGAAGTTACATTGGAAGGCAAGGTTCCATTGAACACCTGAACCATAGCGGACGGTGCGATGTAATCCGATGCGCCGGTAAATCCCACTTTGGTAGTATTGCCTATGTACACTACCCAATCCTTCCAATTAGTGGTGGCCACGCTGGCACCGGGCAGGTACCGCAGCTTGGTTATGTTGCCGGGGAATGCTGCACCGGCAGCATTCATCTCAGCAACCGTGTAGATGGTTTGGGTGTACGAGTAGTTATAGTTGTAGTAGTTGGGGAAGTAGGTGGAAGATCCAGTGCCACTTCCCAGCTGAACGGTGGTCTGTGCTTGTGTGCTGGTTGCGAATACTGCTGTGAGCAGCAGGGCCATTAGCAATGTTCGCTGCCACCACGTTCGCAGGGCGGCAGTTGGGTTGTGTAGGGAGGGATTCATGAGGTTGTGGTTTTCAGTTGGGGGGAGATGGTGTTTACGACTGCGTTGGTATGGCTACTGCGCAAGGCAGGAAGGGAGGGGGACAGCAGGGGCGTAATGCCCGGGGAGAGAAGAAACGCGCAAGCCAATGGCATGCGCGGGAGAGTAAGGAGCGCACGGGCGGTAGACCCGAATAAGTTGAGTGCTCGTTGACAGGATGCACATGGCGTGGCCAACTGGTCACCGGGGGGGGCAAGCCGTTGGTTGGGTGAAATCGACCGCTAATGAAAAGAGCGGATTGTTCAAAAGCAAGAAAAATATTTTTGTCAACAGGAGGCAACCGATCACGGGTTGGTGCGTCCGCGCGTGGCCGCCTTCCAGTCTTGGGCGGAAGCCTCCACGTCATTGCGAGGCGGCTTTGAGCCGAACCCACCACGTCATTGCGAGGCAGCCTTGGGCCGAACTCACCACGTCATTGCGAGGCCGTTCTGGGCCGAACCCACCACGTCATTGCGAGGCCGCCCTGGGCCGAAGCAATCTTTGATTCGCCTTCCCCGGGCACCCTTGGAATTAGGGATTGCTTCGGACCTGTTATACCGTTGCGACAAACAATATGGTCCGATTTCGGCATCACCTCATCCGACCAGTTGTTTGTACGCACGGCATGTACCACTGTAGACATTCAGATGGGTCCGATGGACCGATCTGAATGTCACATTGGTATCAGGTGCACAGGTCCTCGCAATGACGGGGAACGTCATTGCGAGGCCGCCCTGGGCCGAAGCAATCTTTGATTCGCCTTTCCCGGGCACCCTTGGAATTAGAGATTGCTTTGGACCTGATAGTTGCACAGGTCCTCGCAATGACGGGGTGTGTGCGTCATCCCTCAGTGGTTCGACAAGCTCACTACAGGGCCGCGCTCCGCTTTGGGCACGTGGCATTTGGGGTTGGCGCAGAAACTGCATCAGTAAGGAAGCGGGGCATGGAGAAGCCGCCTTTGGCGACTTCTCCCCTCCATGTCCATTCGCTGGCTGGCACGTCCCCTCCGTGTGCCCCGTGCCTCCGCAGCACCCTTTCGGCAGCATGGCACATCCTCTCCGTGTCCGCTGTGTCTCTGTGGTGAAAAGCCCGACCTACGCCCAGCTTGTGGATCAAAGACGCGATAGCCCTGCCCGCCGATCGGCATAGCCCCGCCCAGCGCATAGCTTTGCCTGCCTAAACGCCGAACCATGAGCAGCGCGATGAAGGACATCAAGCGGGTAACCACGCGCACCCTGCAGGAGATGAAGCAGCAGGGCGTGCCCATCGCCATGATCACCGCTTATGATTTTTCCATGGCGCGCCTGATGGACGGGGCCGGGGTGGATGTGATCCTGGTGGGCGACAGCGCCAGCAACGTGATGGCCGGCCACGAGACCACCCTGCCGATCACCTTGGACCAGATGATCTACCACGGCGGCAGCGTGGTGCGCGGCTGCGAACGGGCCTTGGTAGTGGTGGACCTGCCCTTCGGCACCTATCAGGGCAATTCAAAGGGTGCGCTCAACTCGGCCATCCGCATCATGAAGGAAAGCGGCGCCCACGCGGTGAAGCTGGAGGGCGGTGCCGAGGTGATCGATAGCGTGGGGCGCATCCTTACCGCGGGCATCCCCGTGATGGGGCACTTGGGCCTGACCCCCCAGAGCATCTACAAGTTCGGCACGTACGTGGTGCGCGCCAAGGAGGAGGAGGAAGCCGACCGCCTGCGGCGCGATGCCAAGCTGCTGGAGGAGGCAGGCTGCTTTGCGCTGGTGCTGGAGAAGATCCCCGCCAAGCTGGCCGAAGAGGTGGCCAAGAGCATTTCCATCCCGGTGATCGGCATCGGCGCCGGCGGCGGTGTGGACGGCCAGGTGCTGGTGATGCACGATATGCTGGGGATCACCAAGGAGTTCAACCCGCGCTTCCTGCGCCGCTATGCAGACCTGCACACCGTGATCACCGGCGCCGTGGAGCACTATGTGAAGGATGTGCGGTCCAAGGATTTCCCGAACAGGGACGAGCAGTATTGAGGAAAGGCGGAATTGGCAATGAGGAAGTGAGGAAATGAAGTAAGGGAGTGATGAGGAAATGAAGTAAGGGAGTGATGAGGAAATGAAGTAAGGGAGTGATGAGGAAATGAAGTAAGGGAGTGATGGGGAAATGAAGCAAGGGAGTGATGAGGAAATGAAGTAAGGGAGTGATGAGGAAATGAAGTAAGGGAGTGATGGGGAAATGAAGTAAGGGAGTGATGAGGAAATGAAGTAAGGGAGTGATGGGGAGTGAAGCGCCGGGGAATTGGGCCCCATGGGCAAGCCAATAGGGGTAGCGACGGGTTGAGTGCACGGAACAAGTGATCGCGGATGGATCTGGATGTGGTATACACCGATGAGCATCTGGTGGTGGTGAACAAGCCGCCGGGCATTGCGGTGCAACCGGATCGCAGCGGCGATGAAAGCTTGCTGCAAGGGGTGCAGGCGGCTTTTCCGGGTGGGCACATCGGCTCGCCCCACCGCCTGGACCGGCCGGTGAGCGGCCTGGTGGTGTTCACCCGCACCGCGGCGGCCTTGCGCGGCATGGACGCCTTGTTCCGCGGACGGCAGGTGGGGAAGATCTATTTGGCCGTGGTGGAGGGGCGGTTGGAGCAGGAGGGAACCTTGGAGCACCGGTTGGTGCATGCAGGCGGCACGCGCAAAGCGACGGTGGCCGCAGCAGGAGAGGGGCATGCGGTGCGGGTG